>JBBIII010000025.1:0-28124 GCA_037446575.1 Ignavibacteriales bacterium | reverse complement strand
GTTGCCCACATATCCTGATATTTCATTTCATAGAATTCATAACCAAAGTTCAAACGAATACCAGAAAACTTAAAACCACAGCCAACCGAGTAAATTGAATACTTAACTGCTTCGCCAATCAAAGGATTGCCTTCCGGTTCAAAAACCTCTGATTGTTGACGCATTCCAGCTCTAATTGCTAACCATTCTATTGGTCGATACTCTGCACCAACCTTATATAATGAACTCGAAAGCCATGGTTTTGATTCTACATTATTTGTGTCAGTATAAATGGCAGATGCATAAGGTCGCCAGTCATACTCAAAACCAAGTACAAAATTACTCCTAACATTAAGTGAAACACCGAACGTGCTTCGCCATGGAATTTTAATTTTATCTTCCTTTCCCGAAACATTTGATGTCAAAATTCCGGCTTTATTTTTACTTACAATTTTACCTGAATATTTTCTGGTAATCTCAGTCGGCGGTTTTACTGAAAAGCTCAAATTAATATAATTACTTCGATATAAACCGCTGATATTAAATTCCTGCCCTTTATAATCAGAAGTTCCTTTGTCTGAGCCGTTATAATCAACAGAATCAGCAATGAAAAAATAGGTATTGTTGACTTGAAAGAATCTTAAACGCCCTCTTCCTAAAAACGATTGTTCATCATCTGTACTTCCGCTTATTAACATACCACTAAAGCCAAACGTAATTTTTTCTGAAAGAGATAACGATATAGCTCCTCCATATCCATAAATTGAACCACTTCGCTTTTGTTGATACTGCATCCAATCCACATGAATGGTATCTTTGGGATATGGAAGATGAATGGCATACGGCCTTTGTGAACCCAATGAGGGTGAGAGCACATTATTGTTTTGAAAATTATGATTTAAGTTGGCATATTCGACTGCACCAACTCCGGCTACAATTTTTATTCCTTCAATAGAAAATGGTACTGCAAGTAAAGCTTGAATTGGATATCTATTCTTTTTAGAATTTGACCAATTAGGTTTTATAGAATCATAGGGTCTTTGTATATATGCACTTCGATCATATACTGTATCAGGTTTTGATGGATCTGGAAGTCCATCTGTTAGACTTTCCATCAATAAACTAAAATTGGGAAGATATCTTAAAGGATACCATTTTTGTGTATGCTCTACATCCTGAGTCTGATAAAATCCACCGACAGATAATTGCAAACCACCGATATTCTGCATAAGAGCAGGATTAGTGAACATTATTGAAACATCGTTATCTAATCCGACAGTTATGCCGCCGGCGGAACGGGATGCTGTAGAATGTAAAGAGAAATGATCTATAGCTTGCATTGTCAGCGGCAAACCGTAACCTTGAGCAAAGGTTTGTCCAATAAGCATGAAACAAGCTACTGTTAGTTTGATAACAAATGCGATTTTTAATAACGGTTGATTCATTGTATTCTTGCCCCTAAACTAATTCGATGAACATTTCCTAAATATTTGCCAAGCGAGCCGAAACTATAATCAAATGAAAAATCAAAGTCGCCAATTCTTTGATGAATTCCCGCGCCCGCCGTATAACTTTCAGAATCATAATTAAACTTATATCCAATACGAAAAGCTAACATTTTAAAGAATTCATATTCTAAACCTGCATGCATTTGTTGAGAATAATCATTCGGTTGAAAAAGATCGAATGAAGCGGTAAGTCGATCTTCCGATTCCGTGAATAATACACTGTTGAATCCAATTAGATCGGCAGCGATACCTAAACGAAATTGCAAGGGCGCAGAACTTGTTTCTTGCGCATATTTCAAGTTGGCTCCAAAATTTTGTACCGATGTGGCAATTCTAATAGTACGAAATCCAGTATCATATAAAAAACCTAAATCGAATAAGATACCGTTAGAATAAGTGTTCACATCGATATAATTTTCTGTGCGAGCTGACCAACCCTTTGCCACCGATCTATCGAAAAGAGATTCATGTGCATATTTCACAGTTATGCCTGTTGCAAACCTATCTGTAAGACTTCTTCCATAAGTTATACCGATTAAATAACTATAAGGTTTAAATTGCCGACCAGTTAGACCGGGATATGGGAAATTAGTCAAGTAAGTTGCATCTATGCTCGCTTCTTCGATCGTTCCATAATCAACATAATGCGCCTGAAATCCCAATGCGCCAAAATCTCCAAGCGAAATGGCGTATGATAGTGCGCCTTGTTGGAAATCGAATATCCAATCTATATAAGATGAAGAGAATTCATTTCCTTGCGTCAATGCAATACCGGCAGGATTCCAATATACAGCTTCTGCTCCTGTAGCCAATGCTACATAAGCATCACCCATTGCTGTAGCGCGCGCACAAGGCATTACTTTCAAGAATTGCATTGAAGTTGTGCCAACTTTTTGCGCATAAACAGAATATGTTGACATACTTAATGCAAATGATAATAATATAAATTTAATTTTCTTTTTCATTATAAATATATCCTTTATACTCAATGAATAATGACAAATTTATTCCACGCCCGCTTGCCCGTATCAATATCTTCTACAACAAAAACATACACACCGGATGCAAGCCGTTGATTATTACGTGTTACTTGGTACCAATTAGTGGTAAAAGCATTAATATCATGATTAATCGTATTAATTAACTGTCCACTGTAAGAGAATATTCTAATTGTAGCTCTTTTCGGCAGTCCAAAAAATTGTATTCTATCATTAATATCTCCTTCTATCGAGGCATCACGGGAGCCAGAAGAAAGAATTAATGGATTTGGCACAACATATACTTTACTCATCGGATTAGCGGCAGAAATTTGTGTTTGATGCAATGTCATATTAGTCATGCCGCTTTTATAGCCGAGTGTATCAACCGAAATGACAGTATAGTAAAAAGATTGACCGACAAGACTGTACCTATCTTTCAGTCTATATGTTCTGGTTAAATTATTATAGTAACGACTATCTCCTTTTCCCACACTGTCCATTAAAGTCCAAGGACCGAGTGGGTGTGATGCTTTCTTAACTTCATAATAACTGAAAGGCGCGTTTAGACGCGGAGTAGTAAAGCTTTCAACATTATCATTCCATGATATTACATTCTGTGCATCATCCGCATTTTCAACCGTTATTGCAGGAGCAGGAATAGGTATTTTTACTTTATATACACCTTTTTGAGGGGCATTCTTTGGTTCATATTGCACTGTATCGTACTTAACTAATTGTCTACCTGTGTACAATTGTATAGCTCTATCAGCAACATCTCGTATTGATACAACGTTTGAATTCACATAAGATGGAAGTGGATAATTTTGTAAATAATTACTTCCCATATTGGAACTTGTGCTTCCTGGAGTTTTTGCCTCAGGATACGAAATTTCTCTATACCAACTTGGTACTGGATGCGTTCCCGGAGCAGGATCAGTTCCGTCGCTACCTACACCACCACCAAGGTCTTGATATACAGTATCGCTTGCAACACCTGCTCCATAACCGACTACTTCAGCAATCGAGAATCTAATAGTTGAATCAGGTAAGATATTATAAGGACCGAATCCATATATGTGCACTGCCGGTTGCCGTGAACCAATCGTCCAACTTGGAGAAGCTCTGCCAATCCAATATGAACCTATAGTAGGATAAGTTCCAGCTGATGATCCAAACGGTGTTGATTTTCTACCTACTCTGCAATCTAAAAACCCATTTACTCCTATCTTAGTAGCATACAAATTTCCATTTTCATATCTGTTGATGTAGGGTTGTTTCATTCTTCCAGCTCCCTGTCTGGCACCTACCGGTTCAAAAATTTCTGTAAATTTATCAATATCAAAGAAAGCTTTTGTCCAAAGTTGTGGTACACCTAATGGAAAAATTCTTTGGGCAAGTTGGTTATATTCGTAAAACAATGATAAGACTCCAGCGGCTTGCGGTGAGTTAAGCCCGCCACCGTACTTGCCTGTGGGAGCCCACACATTAAAATAACGGTCGTCCGGTTTTCCATCTCTATCATGATGGTAAGTCATATATCTTTTTAAATCGTATCTTGCAAATTGATCTTTTGATCTTGTATCTTCTTCACGCCATCTGTTAAACATTCTTTCATATCCAAACATAGAAGTGATAAATCCATAACCCCAAGCAACAATTACATCCTTTAATGTATCAGCTTTTACCGATGGATCAGTTGGTTTGGGATTTTTTATCTCATACTCATAAATAATAAAATCATCATAATCGGGATAACTCCAAGCGCGACTTGTTCTTTTAACTGTTACGCCGGTATTAATCGCTTTCCATTCAGAAATAATAATTTCTTCAGCTTCATCTGGATTGTAATTGGGGTTAAGATTTCCGTTTTCAAGGACAGGATAATTCTCAATACGAGTAATAGATATAGGTTCGCTAAAAACCCCAACAACCTGCGATGCCCTTCCAGATAAATCAGAAACCGCACCACATTGGTCCGCATAACAGGTGTCTTTCTTATATCCTAAAATATAGAATCCTGCACCTATCGAATTATATTGTCCGTTATATTTTTTCCCATCAACTATAAGCGCAGAGTTTGCCGGCCATTCAAACGACGGCACACCTGGCGTACTTCCACTAGAACCGTTATCATACGCACGCCCTATCTCTCCAGTATTAAATACCGTTTGGTGTAACATACCACGTTTATGTATCTCGTACCTACGAGATTGTGAAACGGCAATTGTAGACGTAATGGCAATTAATAGAAGTAAAATAATTTTAGATTTCATATTTAAAATCCTATTATACATTTAAAAATTTTTATAGATCAATAATTAAACCAATATTATAAGATCTCGGTGAATTACTATAAATCAAGAATGAGTGATCCATAAGAAATGGAGGTGCATTCCTTTGATTTACATATCTGATACCCTGTTCGGATTCTAATGAATACAATTCATATCTTAGAATATTACCTGTTGAGTAATCGTTGGATTGATCGAATATGTACGAGTAATTTAGAATTTGATTATTAAACAAATTAAATACTTCAAAATACATTGTTGCTTTTGCTCCGAAGAAATTACTTATACGCTTTGTTACTTTTAGATTCGTATTATACTCATTGGGTGTACGCTTGTTATTAATCTCTTTTACACCGCTCGTGTTATAGGTGTAAGGTCTTCCACTTCGAATAAATGAGTTGCTCGAAATTGTGATGTAGTCAAAAGGATATACACCAAAAATTTCGGGGCCCCATCCTTCACCAGTCATATATGCTAAATTAATTATTACATTATGTGTTCGATCAAAATCTAAAAGTATATCTTTTATTGGAACGTTTTGCATGTCTTCAATCTTCTTTCCTGTATTAGGATCTTCCGAATAAGCAGGCGACGCATTAAATGGGGTGCTACTCTTTCCCGTTGCAATACTATATTGATAATTAATTATACCTGTTATACTGCCTCTTTTCTTATTTAGAGAGATACGAAAACCTCTAATATCCGCATAGTCTCTATTGACATAAGTTGAATATGCGATTTCTTCTCTATCCTTAAAACTTGCTGATTGAATAAGGTTCTTTACATCTTTATAATAACCACTAACATCTAATGTAAATCCTTCACCTAATCCTTGTATTACGCCGATATCGTAGCTATTTGTAGTTTGTGGCTCTAATCGTGGATTTCCCAATGTTGCTAACTGATCCAATACTTTACGATGACTCACTCTTGAAGAAATTATATATTGGAAAGATGGTCTTTGCATAAATGCGCCGTAATTCAAATGAAATACAGTAGAAACTGAAACAGGGAAAGAAATTCCTACTCGCGGTTGTAGACGACCAAGTATTGGCGAAGAACTCTTAGGTGATAATTCTTTATTATAAATAAAAGTTGAATCTGAAGTATAGTAACGATATGGTGAAAATATATCTTTATAATAATCCATATTCTGATTCCATACATCCAATCGCAAACCTACGTTAGCTATCATTCCTTCAAATTCCATTTTATCTTGCGCATACAATCCAAGTTCATAAGGTCTTGCTGAATATTTATCAATTGTCCATCCATCGGGATTTCTAACATTACTGTTATTATTAACATCTATAAAATATTGATTGAATTGTAGACCCGCATTTAATAGGTGCGATTTTGTAACTTGACTTGTGATAGATGCTTCGAATGAAACTGTGTTTAAAAGTTCGTCCCTAAAATCATCATTTCCAGATCCATAAGTAAATTGATCAGGACCCGATCTTACCGTAGCAATCATTTTAGACCACTCTGTCATATAGGTCTGTAAAAGCGAATCTGCTACATAACTCGGTGATACAGGAGAACCTTGATCTGTTTTTATTCTCAGATAGTTTAATTTCATTTCATAAAATGTACTTGAACTAATAGCTTGTGTAAAACGTAAACCAAGTTGTGTGTTAGTCACGTTTCTTTGCAGGATAGATAAATCCCTATCCCACAGCCAGCTATAGAATCCAAGTCCATTAGCGCTTGTGAAGATATTTGATTTCTGATTCAAATACCCTCCGCTAAGACGAATACTTGCATTTCCTCCTACATCGGTTACAATATTACCCATTAATTGTTGTTCAACATTCGGCTTTTCGGTCGGAAACACAGGCCAGGTAACGTTAGATCTAAGAGCGATGAACATTCTTTTAGTCTCATCTAATGGACCGCCTGTAGCGATTTCTATAGAATTATCTATATTATTACCATAATCCTTTCCCATATCCCTGCGTGCTTGTGCTTCCCATAACCTTCGGGCAACCATAGCTTGTATCATTGAGTCTCTGCCAAACATTGATGTAATATTATCAACCATTCTTTTGTAATAAACATCTTGTCCTTCAACAGCTAGCCAGCTTGAAAGTTTTTTTAGTGTTGTTAGATATTGATTTACGGAAGTATCATATACACTAGGTCCAAAATGCTTTCTTCCCGCCAAACGCATACGAGTATCAATTTGAGTTCTCCATTTATCCGGTTTTCCTTCTTTCATAGAAATATTGACTACACCCGATTGTGCATTACCGTATTGTGCACCAAATCCACTGGTAATCACTTCAACTTCCTCAACTGCACTCATAATTGGTAGAAATGCGCTCGAATTATCAAGCGGATTTACAATTCCCATACCCTGCAATGTATATAATTCTTCACCCGAACGTCCACCTCTAAAATGCCCATCTGTAACATCAGCAGCCAGAGCAATAACATTTCCCACATCTCTCATACCAGCCATATGAAAAACTTCATCGCTTCTTATAATCTCGCTTGTAGATGTTTTTTCTGGCTGGACATCCGGTCTAGTAGCTTCGATTACTATTGCTTCCTGTTCAATTGCAGTAGCTTTAAGATTAAAATCTGCATGAGTTGTTCTCCCAGAGTTAATTATAACTCCTTTTTGTATTGCTCTTTCATACCCAACCATCGATGCGTGCAAATCGTATTTACCGGGTGGAATATTTAAAATGATATAATTTCCATCAATATCTGTCGCAGCGCCTAAGCTTGTTCCTAAAATCAATATATTAGTTCCAATCAACGGCTCTCCTGTCTGTGCATCGATAACTACACCACTTATTTTACCTGCAGTTTGCGCTACCAAAAAGTTACTATAAAAAATTAGGAAAAAACCTAAATATATTATTCTTTTCATTTTACTAAATGATACTACTGTACTTTTACCTTGCTTCATTCTTCTATCTACAAAGTACATTCTCACTTGATTAATACATTTTGTCATTTGAGCTCCTTATTCCTTATGACAAGGTTAATTAAAAAAATTATTCTACTCTTAAATCGCTTTTTCTTTTAATCTTTTCTTTTGTGTTTACTAAGTTCACCTTAAAATTTATCATACTCAGATTTTTTACATTCTCAATTACATTTGGCTCAGCTACATTATTGAATGTACAATTTTCTATATGTATGTTTGTCGCTGGCGAACGTTCGTATGCTCGCATCCAAACCCCATAATGGCTTTTCTCGCATACTACATTCTTTACTTCAATATTGCGTAAAATTGGAGTGAACTTACCCGCGTCTCCTTCTTCATAATAAAAATCTATTTTAATTACGGCTTCCGCCACTTGCCCAACCTTTACATTGCGCATATAAATATTCTCTATTACTCCGCCGCGAATCGAATTGGTTTTAAATCGCAATGCCCGGTCAAGCTCCGGACTATCCATCACACAATCCTCGGCATATACATTCCGTACGCTTCCGCTAATTTCGCTTCCAATTACAACGCCGCCATGCCCGTTCTTCATTGTGCATCCTTGTATGATGATATTCTCACTTGGCACATTAACGCGCCTTCCGTCATTGTTACGTCCCGATTTGATCGCAATACAATCATCGCCAGTGTTGAAATAGCAATTCTTAATTAGCACATCTTTGCTCGATTCCGGGTTGCAACCGTCATTATTTGGGCCCTGTCCCTCCACCGTTACTCCAATTATGGAAACATTCGAGCACAAAACAGGATTTAAAAACCACATTGGCGAATCTTTAAATGTAACGCCTTCTACTAAAATATTTTTGCATCTGTATGGAACAAAGAAACTTGGTCGCAAAAATGAGCCTTCGCCGAATATTCGCTTCTCAACTGGCACATTTGTTTCACCCATTTCAATCAATTTTTTACGCGCTGCATTTTGACTCGGCATTCCGGGTTTCCACTCAAATTCCTTTCTCCCTTTCCAACTCCACCAATTTGTATTGGCTCCTTGTCCATCCAAAACGCCTTCGCCCGTTACGGCAATATTCTCTTGCTCAAATGCGTAAATTAATGGCGAATAATTCATACACTCCACGCCTTCCCAGCGTGTATACACAACAGGCAAATATTTCTTTGGGTCAGTGCTGAATTTTATTACGGCGTCTTTTGATACATAAAGATTTACATTGCTTTTCAAATGAATGGCGCCAGTAAGAAAAACACCTTTTGGAACAACTACTCTTCCGCCTCCCTCAGCATTGCACTTTTCGATTGCTCTTTTAAATGCTTTACTGCAATCTGTTTTGCCGTCGCCCTTGGCGCCAAATTTTGTTATATCAAAATCTTTATTGGGGAATGTGGGCGGAGATATTCTTTTTAATAACTCCGGTAAAGCTTCCCAACCGGCTACAGGTTGCTGAGCTTTGCTTGTAAAAACAAAAAGAAATATTGTTGTTAGAATTAAAAAATACCTAAACCGAATATCCATCAATAGCTCCTTTATTATTTAAATACTAAATAACTTTGTTTAAAATTATTTTAGAAGCGCTAATTTTAGAATTTTTTTAACTTTGCCATTTTCTAAAACGCTAAAATACACGCCGCTTGGCAAATTTGTAGCATTCCACTGCACTTTGTGAATGCCCGCTTCTATTACATCGTTCACAAGCTTAATTATTTCGCGACCTAAAATATCATAGATTGTCAAACTGACAAATTCGCGATTCGCAATTTGAAACTCGAAATTTGTTATCGGATTAAATGGATTGGGAAAATTACTAAACAATTTAAACGTTGAAATTTGTTCTGCAAAATTATTGATTACGCTTGTACTGCCTTCTGTTTCAATATAACCTAAATCTGGCGCAATGCCATTATAAGGTATTCCCACCTCTGTTCCAGCATCAATAAATTGACTATTAGCCGCAAGTCGCATAAAACTAATATCAGGTAGACTACCATCTAACTTACGAGGTCCTCTAACACCTGTTGTATCTATGCTGATAAAATCTGCAGTCGTAGCATTAGTAAATGGCGACATCCAGCTATTTGTCTGCCGAATTGCGCCAGTCCAAATCGAGCCCGTACTTCCTAAAACTAAACAGTTTATTAGCGTCATGGTTTCGCCAATTTTAACTCCTGCGCCCATTCCATAATTTGTCCCGTTCCGATACGCTGTATTATTATACAGAGTCATCGAACCTCTATTATTATTTTGGTCAAACCCTTTTACTCTATTATCAAATGCAATACAATTTTTTAGAATCATATTGTGGCGTAGACTGTCAGCATTTGAATTATCACCGCCCCCCATTTTAAATCCGTTCCCATTTCCAGAAGTGATCGGACTACCATCCTTTAGATAGCCATTCATAAAACACCAGCTATTTTCAATCGTAGTTGTAACATTATCTGCGCCGCGCATATATCCATCCCAACCATCATCTGAATTTTGCCAGGAGCGACAACCATAAAAATAATTACCTGTTCCTACATCTAATTTTGGCGCAAACCCATCGGCATTTCCTCCAAGCGGTGGGTCATAATTAAAATATGCATCACAATTAATTACACGATTGAAAGACGCGCCGCTGGCAAGCTGTAATCCCGTCTCACTATTATCATAGAAAGCGCAAAACTCAATAATATTATTCGAACCAGTAATGCGCATTCCATTACCTTTTGCTTTCAGAACATCGAATCCTTTGATATGCCAATAATTTCCACTTAACAAAATTCCAATCGATGAACCGGTCGAAAAATCTAAAATAGGCCTTTCATTTGAATAACCTAAAAGGAAATATCTTTCATCTGTAATTCCACTTTTCGAAATGGTTATTGTTGACGATATCGAATACGTTCCACCTCTTACATAAATAGTATCACCCAATTGAGCGACTGAGACAGCTTTTGGTATAGTCAGAAATGGTTGGTCAATTGTGCCTGGGTTTGTATCACTACCTGCCCCTGAAACATAGTAAGATGTAATTAAATTAGTAACACCGGTACCCGAAACCGATAGACTTTGAGTTGTTCCACCGCCTGAATTTGTAATATAACCACTATAAGTTGATGTGGAATTTGGAGAAAATCTAACATATACAGTCTTTGATTCTAAAGTCCCATTTTCATATAAAAATTCTACGCTATTCGAATAACCTGAACCACTTGTTTTCGAAATTTCAAATCCTTCCGGAGCGTTAATTGTAATATTTCCACTTAACGGCGCAAGATATGTCCCTGAAATTGAGTAAGATTTTTCTTTGAATGTTTGGATATTTACATTGCCAAATATTAAAGTTGTAGGGGTTAAAATGATTACTGGTGATGCTTCGGGTTCGGCAGAGCCGGAGATTACTAAATTATTCGGACATACATATTTTCCAGTTGCAGAACTTGTATACCAAGGATAAATTCTGAGATAAAAAGTGCTTCCACTGTTTAAAACAATATTGGGAGAGTATGATAGGGATGACAATGTCCCATTAGGCAGATTTAACACACTTGAATTAAGCTGTGTACGAACTGAAAAAGTTGAATCAGTTGAATACCAAATATTGGCCTTCATATTTCCACCGCCGCTTGCACCCAGATTAAGTGAAATTGCCGAAATATAAAATGTGTACCCTGAACTAGGTGAAACAGCAAATTGAATAAACCGAGAATTATTCTGATTTGTCTCCGCTGACCAACTCCCATCTAAAGTTGTAACACGTTGACTTGAATTTGGTCCGCTATAATTATTGATTGTAAGATTACTGAACGACTCATCTTGTCCTAACAAGTTGTTAGATACAGTTGGAGTAACTGTGGTCGTACTTGTAAGAGGCCAATTTACCGATGCATTTTGTGCAATACTATTAGTAATAATTATACCTAAGCCAATAAAAACTAAGATAAAGCGCATCTAATAAACACCTTTCTTATTGCACCATGCAATAGACCGATTTACTGAAATAAAACATTATTGAGCTATGTAACTCATTAACCATATTTAGCTACTTTATCGGTTACTATAATATTATTAATTTTTTTTATGATGTCAAGTCAATTCCTATTTTTTGTGTATTGCAATAAGTGGCGGTTAGACTAATCGATCGGTATTTTGATTTATGGAGCGGTTTTCCAATCTCAAAAATTATAACTGCTATAATTTACTTAGTACCATTTAGAAGTACTTTATCAATTTTAGTTCTAAGAAATATAAAATAGAAAATAATTACACATTATTATTTTAATTTTGCCCTTAAGAATTCCCTATTCATTCTTGCAATGTGAGTTACTTCAACTCCCTTAGGACATTCTGCTTCACAAGCATAATTGTTAGAACAATTTCCAAAACCTTCTTTATCCATTTGAGCGACCATCTTCAATACACGCTCTTTTCTCTCAATCTTGCCTTGAGGCAATAAAGCAAATTGAGAGACTTTTGCCGCAACAAATAGCATTGCAGAAGAATTTGGACATGCCGCAATGCAAGCTCCACAACCCAAACAAGCCGCAGCATCCATGGCTTCTTCGGCGGTCGCTTTTGGAATGGGAATCGAGTTTGCATCTGGAGCTCCGCCTGTTTTTACTGATATGAATCCTCCAGCTTGCATAATTCTATCAAGTGCAGTACGGTCAACAATCAAATCTTTTATAATTGGAAATGGTTTAGCGCGCCAAGGTTCCACAACGATTTCTTGTCCATCTTCAAATGAACGCATTCTTACCTCACAAGACGCTTGTTTGCGTCCAGCGCCATGAGCGCGACCATTTATCATCATTCCACAACTTCCACAAATTCCTTCTCGGCAATCGTGGTCGAATGCGACCGGCTCCCTATCTTGTAGCACAAGTTGATTGTTTAATATATCTAACATTTCCAAAAAAGACGCATCTGGTGAAATGTCTTTAACATAATAAGTTTCAAATTGTCCTTTGTCTTCTTTATTCTTTTGTCGCCATATTTTTAAAATGAAATCCATTATCAACACTCCTCATTTATAACTGCGTTCAGAGGGTTTTACATACTCAAATTCTAACGGCTCTTTGTTAAGTTTTGGTTTTTTACCGTTGTCTGTGTATTCCCAAGCTGTTACATAGGCGAATTTTTTATCATTGCGCAATGCTTCCCCATCAGATGTTTGATATTCTTCGCGGAAATGACCTCCGCACGATTCTTCACGATAAAGCGCATCAATTGCTAATAACTCCGCTAATTCCATAAAATCTGCAATGCGGTTCGCTTTTTCTAACTCCAAATTCATATCTTTCGATTCGCCTATAACCTTTGCTTCTTTCCAAAATTCTTCTCGAATTTCCGGTATCAATTTTAATGCTTTTTTCAATCCAATTTCATTTCGACTCATTCCAACATAATCCCACATTACTTTTCCAAGTTTGCGATGAATTTCATCCACTGGTTGCTTGCCTTTAATTGATAATAATTTATTAATTCGGTCTGCAACATCTTTATTCGCTTTCTTAAATTCTGGATGATCTATATTGATAGGCGAAAATTTTGTTTTCGCTAAATAATCTCCCATTGTATATGGAAGAATAAAATAGCCATCTGCAAGCCCTTGCATAAGAGCGCTTGCGCCAAGCCGATTTGCGCCGTGATCTGAAAAATTTGCTTCGCCAATTACAAACAATCCGGGAACCGTGCTCATCAAATTATAATCAACCCACAAACCACCCATCGTATAGTGAACCGCCGGATAAATTCGCATTGGAACAGAATACGGATCTTCAGCGGTGATTTCATGATACATGTCAAACAGATTTCCGTATTTTTCTTCAATCCAATGTTTTCCATTACGCTTTATTGCATCCGCAAAATCGAGATATACCGCCATTTTTGTAGCGCCAACGCCAAATCCTTTATCGCACATTTCTTTTGCGCGCCGCGATGCTATATCGCGTGGCGCTAAATTACCAAATGAAGGATACAATCGCTCTAAATAATAATCACGTTCGTCTTCAGGTATTTGTGATGGAGTTTGAGTATTGCCAGCTTTTTTGGGAACCCAGATACGTCCATCGTTGCGCAAACTTTCGCTCATTAAAGTAAGTTTCGATTGATAATCGCCGCTTACTGGAATGCAGGTTGGATGTATTTGAGTAAAACATGGATTAGCAAATGCTGCCCCTTTTTTGTAAGCACGCCAAATGGCAGTAGCGTTACTTGCCTTTGCCATAGTGGAAAGGAAAAACGTGTTTCCATAACCGCCCGTTGCAAGAACTATAGTATCCGCCGCATAGGATTCTATAGAGCCGGTTTTTAAGTTTCTACAAATAATTCCGCGCGCTATTCCATCCACTACAACTAAATCTAACATTTCGCGCCGATCAAAAAATTTTACAGTCCCTTCACCTATTTGTCTGCTTAAAGCGGAATATGCGCCGAGTAATAATTGTTGACCTGTTTGCCCGCGCGCATAAAAAGTGCGCGATACTTGCGCACCGCCAAATGAACGCATATCAAGCAGTCCGCCATAATCACGCGCAAATGGAACTCCTTGCGCCACGCATTGATCGATTATACTGCCGCTAACTTCTGCCAGCCGATAAACGTTTGCTTCACGAGCTCGATAATCTCCGCCTTTTAGCGTATCATAAAAAAGACGGTATATGCTATCGCCATCGTTCGCATAGTTTTTAGGCGCGTTAATTCCGCCTTGAGCCGCTATGCTGTGCGCACGTCTTGGAGATTCATGGTAAGAGAATGCAAGCACATTGTAGCCAAGCTCGGCGAGTGAAGCCGCCGCTGAGGCGCCTGCGAGTCCTGTTCCAACTACTATTATAGTGTACTTTCTTCTGTTGGCTGGATTCACAAGTTTCATATTGAAACGATGATTTGACCATTTCTTTTCAAGTGGTCCTTCGGGAATTTTTGAATTTAGTGTCATATCAATTAACTCCCATTAAAACAGTTGCACCAGCTTGGTGAAAAAAGAAAAAGTAAATTGGAATAGATATATAACCAAGCGGAATTAAAAACCAGACAAAAAAAGCAATCGCATCCAACAATGGCGTATATTTTTTATTTCGAAGTCCCAAAGTTTGAAATGCTGATTGAAATCCGTGCCTTAGGTGATATCCAAGCACTACTAACGCTAATATATAAAACAAAACGTACCATATATTTGAAAATGCCTGCACAATTAATTCATAAGATGATGGATGTTCATCGCCCAATCTTAATGGGTAAAAAAATGTTTTTAGATGTATATATAGAAAAATTCCTATGATTAAACCTGAAACAAGAGTTGTGCGAGAAGCAAGCGAGGAATTATCCTTCAATCTAAATAAATTATATTTGATTGGACGAGTTTGCCGATTTCTAATCCATAGAATTAAGCCAATAATCCCATGCAGAAGCATTCCAAGGAAAAGAAAAATCTCTATGAATCGAATAACTGGATTAGAGACAAGAAATTTACCATAAGCTTCGTACATTGCGCCATTATCGCCAGCAAATAATAATAAATTGCCAATAAGATGCTCTGTTAAAAAGGTTATAAGAAACAAACCAGTTAAGCTCATCAAGATTTTTTTGCCGATGGAGGTATTATAAAAAGATAGGATACTGTTCATAAGAACATTACTCTTTATTGTTAAACATCATAAGCTATTTTAGATTACTTTATTCATTGCATTAATCTAGAAAAGCTAAAATTTCATTGCCGAAATGGTAGGGAAGATTTTACGAAAAAGCAACAATTGAAAAATCGAATATACAAACACTTGCCGTATATTATTAGGTATTAACAAGAGAATGCTATTTAATACAATTTGTCAATAATAAATGGAAAAACGATATATTTCTAATTTACGACTCCTTCGCTGATAAACTTTCGCACAGAAATCATGCTTCCGAGTAATCCAAGCGCACAACCAATCCCAATTATAATTCCATAGTAATATAATTGAACACGCGCTAATTCGGAAAATTGAACTGTTAAGTATATCTCAAGATATTTAAAGAGTAAGAAAATAATTCCTGATGCTATAACGCCTCCGATTAAACCCTGTAAAATTCCTTCCAGTAAAAACGGTGTTTTAATAAATCCGCGTGTAGCTCCAATTAGTTTCATTGTTTGTATGATTTTTCTCTTTGAATAAATTGCCAAGCGAATAGTGTTTGCCACTAATATAATAGATGACACTGTAATAAAAATGCCAACTCCAAGAATTATCCATAAAAACAACATCGCACGCCGATCAAGCGTTTCGAGTAATTGTTTGCGGTAAATAACGTCGTCAACGCCTTTAATAGACTTTATCTGATTATAAATTATTTCTGCTTGCTTTGCTGTTTTGTAACCATCGTTTAAGTATATCTTAAGAGAGGCAGGCAATGGATTAAAATTTAATATTTTATAAATGTCTTCACCGAATTCCTCGCGAAATATTTTTGCCGCTTCATCTTTTGAAACATACCGAACTTTATTAACGCCTTCTAACATTTCAACTATACCCTTTACTTCAGTAACTTTGTCGTTCGATAGTTGCTCGTTTAGAAACGCTTCCATTTCCACTTTTTCCCTAAGCGAATTCACAATATTATTTGCATTCAAAAACAAAATGGCAAAAAAACTGAGCAATAAAAGTGAGATACAAATTGTAAAGATTGCCGCAAACATCGAAAGCTTGGCTCGCTTAAATCCGGAAAATCCCTCTTTTATAACATATCTTAACTGCATATTTATTTTATCCTTTTATTTTAAATCGAAGACTGTCTGAAATGAAGCATAACTACCGAGCACTCGAACAAAAGTGCATACTTCATTTAAATGTTTAAGTGCTTGTTTCAGCGGCTTGCAATGTGGCGCCCCTTCGATATCTAAATAAAAAAGATACTCCCACGGTTTTCCGATAAGGGGGCGTGATTCTATTTTCATCAAATTAATATCGCGAAGCGAAAACACAGCCAATGCCTTAAAAAGCGCTCCAGGAATATCTTTAACTGCAATTACTAATGAAGTTTTAACTTTGCTGCCTGATCCCATCCTCAAGTGTCTAAAATTTTTTAAATCCTGTCTACGAGAAAGAGCAATAAAACGTGTATAATTATGATGATTGCTTTCGACATTTTTCTTTAGTATCTGCAAACCATGAGCTTTTGCGGCATGTTCGCTTGCAATTGCCGCTACATCAAATGTTTGGCGTTCACGTACTAATCGTGCTGCGCCCGCTGTGTCATGCACCGCCTCTACTTTTACATTCTTAAGTTTATTGATAAAATCTTCGCATTGACCAATAGCTTGTAATTGCGAATAAATGGTTCGGACATTTTTCGACTTTGTCTTAGGCAAAGCCATCAGATGCAATTCAATTCGGAGTTTAATTTCTCCGACTATAAAAAGTCTATGTTTGAGCAAGAGATCATATACTTGATGAATGCTTCCATAAACAGAGTTTTCTAATGGAACGATAGCATAATCATTTTTATGGCTTTCTGCATAATCAAAAACCTCGGAAAATGTAGGCAGTGGTTTCAACGGCGCTTTAGCGCCAAAAAATTGCCAAGCCGCTTGTTCGCTAAACGCCCCAGGTTCACCTTGATAAGCAATCATATTTCTTCCTTATTAAAAATTTGACTCGTCCCGCCATCGAATAATCATCCAAGGGTCTTCAGATTTCCGCCGTTCCATAGAAATTCGCGCGTAACCATTTATAAAGACTTTATCACTCGGATTAAATGTAATCGTAAGATCAAATCCTCTGGCTATTATTGTTTGCGTTTTTTCTTCATTAGTAAATGTAGAACTTGTATCCTTCCAAATTAAATCGAGCCGCTGGACATTCTGAAATAAACCGTTAGTTGTTCTCATTTCTTCATCTCTTCCCCATGTAACAAGTATTCCACCTCGATCATAGTCTTGATATAAGAAAGTAAAATTTCCATCAAAAAGTTGTCCATAGACAGATGTATCGCGAAAAGTATATGCGTATTTCAAATTTTGGAACACACCTTCTACGCTTCTTTGGTCTCCTAAAAGACTTGAGTCCTCGTCATACGAATTATCCAATGAGGGCGCAAACGGATTACAAGAAACTGCGCTAACTGCAAGTATGGTCAAAATTAATATCGACCTCATTATCAAAATTATTTAAGTTGAATTTTTACTGCGTTATAAAAACACCTTTTAAATGACTCCAAGTCGAATCGGTGGCAGCCGATCCGATATCCGTATCTGTCCATATAGTAATTGCCCATTCGCCAGTTTTCGAATCGCGAGTCAATTGGAACTGTGCTTGACCTCTAAATTCAGTTGCCTCGCCGGCAATAGTATGTGGAACAATCATTCTATAAAATGCTATTACATCGCACTTATCACTAGAAACGTTATAATTAGTTTGCGTGAACTCTATGCTAATCTTGGAATATTTTTGAAGTTTATTTTGAACATTTTCAAAGTATCTTTTTTCTTTTGATTTATCCCAACTTATCAGTTCTGCGCCGTATTTATTTTTTGCGCTTGTAGATGCTTCAAATACAAATGAAATATCAGAAAATGATTTAGAATAATTAACTGAATTCCCTTCTTGTAATGAGTTTATTATATTTTTTATCACTATTTCAGGTTCTGTCGGTGGTTCATATAAAGAACTCTTTTCAGAAGGTTCAGCGGGAGTTCTTGTTTTAAAAATTTCGCACGAAAATAAGCCCAAACAAAAAAGGATAAAATAAAATTTTACGAAAGCGCGTAACATTTTAAATCCTTAAACTGCAACTCGTCCCTCTAATGCTCTCGTTAAGGTCGCTTCATCTGCAAATTCTAAATCCGAACCGACTGGCAAACCGCGAGCAATTCTTGTTATTTTAATGCCTAATGGTTTTAATAATCGCGAAAGATAAAGTGTGGTTGCCTCTCCTTCCACGTTCGGATTAAGAGCCAAAATTACTTCATCAATAGTCGTATTTGAAATCCGTTGTAATAATTCTTTTATCTTTAAATCCTCCGGACCAACTCCATCTAACGGCGATAACGCTCCGCCAAGCACATGATAAAGTCCTTTAAATTCATGAGTTTTCTCTATAGCCAAAACATCGTGCGGCTCTTCTACAACACAAATAAACGTTCGTTCTCGTTTTGTATTGGAACAAATTGCGCAGGGATCGGTTTCAGTAATATTAGAACAAATAGAACAATAACTAACCTTATCTTTTACATTTATTAAAGCTTGCGCTAACGCCGTAACTTCCTGATGCGGCATCTTAAGCACATACAAAGCGAGTCGATGCGCAGTTTTTCTTCCGATTCCTGGAAGTTGCGCAAAAAGTTCAGAAAGTTTCTCTATCGATTCAGCAGTATAAAACATAAAAATACAAAAAATTATATTCCGGGTATTTTCATACCGGGCGGAAGAATACCGCCGGTAACTTTCTGCATTTCTTCTGCCGCAAGGGCGCTTGATTTTTCTAATGCCTGATTAACCGCCGCAACAACCAAATCTTCTAACATCTCCTTTTCATCAGAATTCACCACTTCTTTTTCAATTTCGATTTTAACAATGCGCTGTCTGCCAGTTGCTGTAACCTTTACCATTCCGCCGCCAGTTTCTGCAGTTACAGTTTTGTTCTCTAATTCAGCTTGAACGTGGTCCATTTTCTCTTGCATCATTTGCACTTGTTTCATCATCTGCTGCATATTTGGCATTCCGCCTTTGAACATTTCTTATCTCCTTAAATCTCTATTCAAAAAATTTCTGTGTCAATATACCCCGAAATGGAAGTAAAGTCAACGCAGTGATAATTTTAAGCAATCTTGACTTTCGAGAGAATAGCAGATATATTTAGAAAAAGTTTATAAGCATTGACGAACTTTTTAGAAGAAGTTCTTTGTAAAAATTGATTCCGCGGTAGCTCAATGGTAGAGCATGCGGCTGTTAACCGCAGGGTTGTAGGTTCGAGCCCTACCCGCGGAGCCAAGTAGGACAAGCAATAAGCGATTATTACTTGTCCTTTTTTTTTCGCAAATTTAAATCCATTTAATATTCCGCACACTCAAGCTTTATTCGTTATAGAATAATTTGACTAAACTCAATCAGTTTTGTAATATTCGTATGAATATTCTTAGAGAGTATCAATTTATGTGCGGCCGGTACGCTTTCATAAACGGTAAAATGGTTTTTGAAATTCTTGGCAAAAATGTCTTAGGCAATAGAAAAGATGCTTTAAAAGATTTGCCAATTTACAATGCCTCTCCAATGCGGCGAATGCCCGTCGCAGTAATACGAGACGGCAATATGATCTTACAAAAAATGCAATGGTGGTTGATTCCTCATTGGTCTAAGGATGGCAAGATTCAAGCAACAACCTTCAATGCTAAATCTGAGACTTTGGATCAGAGTAAATTATTTGCCCCCTATTTTAAATCGAGCCGTTGTCTTATTCCAACAGACGCATTTTATGAATGGAAAAAACTTACTACAATTGCAGATGTAAAGGGTATAACCAAAGAAGTACAGAAGAAACAGCCTTTTTGCATAAGAATGAAAGACAAAAAAACATTTATGTTTGCCGGATTATTTTCTGTATGGAAGAATAACAAAGGTGAAGAATTCCCAAGTTTCACAATAATTACTACCATACCGAACGAATTAATGTCTGAAATTCATACGCGAATGCCTGTTATAATTCCTAAAAAGAATTTTGAGCAATGGCTGGACCGCAACTACAAAGATGTAGAAGCTCTAAAGAAATTACTTAAACCTTATCCGGCATCAAAGATGATTGCATATCCTGTTTCAAATTATGTCAATAATTCAAGAAATGATGGTCCAGAATGCATGCAACCCGACGACAGCTCAGCTTAAACTGCACTTCTGGATATCCACAACTTTCGGTCAATTCGAGTTTTCTCATTATTCTGTTACACTTTAAAATCTTTCTATCTTAAATTTAGATTTATTGCAGTCTCTGAAAATTTTTAGTCTTCTATTAGTTTTTTAATTCATTTTTCTTATCTTTTTCCATTAATTTCCTTTACAATAACCGACACAATTAGGAGAAATTATGAAATCTGCAAGTAAGTTTTTCTATCTCTTCATCATCATTTTCTTTTCCGCTATTCTAAACGCACAAGGAGTAAATTCTTGGACAAATGGAAATTACAGTTTTGATATTGTCTCTGGTAAAATAAATATTTCAGAAGCAAACAAAAAATTAATAACAATCTCGTCCATCAATTTCAATTTCACAAAACCGAAATCTATAACGCCCATAGAACAATCAAATGAAAAACTTGTTTTGCAACTATGTTATCCTGCCACAGCTTCATATAGCAACGTGTATGAAGATGTCTTAGCCGTAGTTGAAATTACAGTTAGAGGAAATACAATCCGATTTAAAGGTGAACCCGAGTGGGCTTCTAACGTTACTATTCAGCTTGAAGATAACGGCGAACGCTTCTTCGGCATACTTCAGCCGCTTTTTCCGAACAATCAAAAAAGTCCTGATTTGCGTGGCGAAGTCGTCGATGTTGATGTTCTTGGCGATGCAAGTCAGTATCATGAAAATTACGCCTCTGCGTGGTCTGCTTTCTATATGACAAATAAGGGTTATGCCTCTTTCTTCGATAGTTTTGCGGCGGGAAGATATAAACTTGGTATAAATGGCGTAACAGAATTATATCATCGCACCGGAAATTTAGATTGGCATATAATTACCGGCAAGAATGGCGATGAGATTATGAAGGCGTATTACGAAATAATCGGCAAGCCAAAGTTTGTTCCAATGTGGGCTTGTGGACCGATTGGATGGCGCGATCAAAATAACGGCGGTAAAGATGAGATTTTAGACGATATAAAAAAAATGACAGACTTGAAAATTCCTTTTACATCATGGTGGGTTGATAGACCATTTAGCGATGGCGGACATGGATGGTCAAAGATGAACTTCAATGAAAAGTTTGCAAACCCAAAAGAATGGATAGGTGTTATACGGAATAAATACGGAATGGAATTTATGACTTGGGTTACTTCAGCAACTTTTGGAGATCCCGATTTTCCGGGAATTCTACCGAGCAAAGAAACATATTTTGATCTAACAAATGCTGATGCAATTAAGGAATTTCAAAAGAGATTAAATGAGCATCAATATTCTGTCGGAGTGAAAGGACACAAAATTGACCGCGCTGATCAGTTATTTCCGCAAATGTTTCCTTGGAAAGATGGAACGCCGGTTGCCGAAAGAAGAAATAAATACATTTATCTCCTATCAAAAACTATAGATACATTTTTACGTGAAAAATATAATGACGATCAAGTAAATTTTGCTCGGGCGGCGTTTCATAGGTGTCAGCCGTATCTAACTGCTGTTTGGGGCGGCGATTCGAGAGCAAGTTGGGATGGATTGGCTGGCAACTTAGCAAATGCAATTCGGTGCAGTTTTATGGGATTCCCTATTTGGGGCTCGGATGTAGGCGGATATTTAGGCGGAAGAATTCCGGAAAATTTGTACGCTCGTTGGCTTCAATTCGGCGCTTGGAGCGCATTCTACGAAATAAAAATTGACGACGCCGGCGGTCGGCTCGAAGATCGTCCGCCTTGGAAATATTCTAAGCAATTGCAAAATATTTTTAGAGATTGCAACAACATAAGAATGGAGTTACTGCCGTTTATTTACTCTTTAGCTAACACATCGTACAAAAACGGCGTAGTTATGAAACCGCTCGCTTATGTTTATCCCGAAGATTCTAAAACGTACGATATTTGGGATACATACATACTTGGCAATACATTTCTTGTAGCTCCGATTTTAGATTCGTCAAACACAAGAAAAATTTATTTACCTCAAGGAGTTTGGTTAGATTACTATGATATGAACAAATCGCACGAAGGAAACAAAGAGATTACTGTTACGCAACCGCTCGAAAGAATTCCTGTGTTCATCAAATCGAATTCAATTTATGTAACCGGTAGAATGATTTCTGGAAACACGAAAATTTGGGATACAAATCCCAAGAAGGAACTAAATATTTATGCCTTCCCCGGAAAAACCGACGAGAGCACTTCATTCAATTATGTTGATTATTTAGAAAATAATATTGAAAAAACTTTCACGCTTGCAAATAAATATGTTTCTCTTGATATATATATACCTTCTCTTTCAATAGCTTCATCGGTTCAAATAAAATTAGATAAAAAACCTGCTTCAGTAAGTATAAACAACAAAGCCGCTAATTTTACGTGGGATAATAAAAATAGAATAGCAAAAATACAATTATCTAAAAACTCCGAAAGCAATATTGTAGTTAAGAAGTAATGGTAATAACTCGGCGCAATAGTAATAATGAACAACATAGAACACTCGCCTGAACGACATAGTCGGGCAGGCAGATTACACAGATGAAACAAGATTTACATAGTTTTGAACTGTTAATCATGTGTTTTTTCTGTGCTTGCCCCTTCGGGCTTGTCAGTATTCTACAATTCACAATTGTATATACTTTTATATAGGATAACTTCTGCACAAGTGATTTGCCGAGTAATTACAAGTGATGTATAAAAAGATTTACTGTGAGTTACAACAGCAATAACTAAAACATGGTGTCGTAGAGGTCAACAATGGATTATTTTAAGGTTGGGTTATATTTAGTCTGTCTAATATTTATAATTTACTTCACATTTTTCCTTGCAACTGATTACCAAAGCTTTGCAGGAAGAAATAATCTCCCTTTTATAATTTGGGTAATTGATACTATTGATTTATTCATTCACGAAGCGGGGCATTTTATTTTTACAATTTTTGGACGAACGATTTATTTTTTAGGGGGCTCGCTATTACAAATCATTATACCGATTGCCACAGTAATCGTCTTTGCTAAGAACAATTTGCGCTCATTAATGTTCACTCTTTATTGGACAGGACAGAGCACAGTAAACGTTTCAATATATATCGGAGACGCGCCGTATAGAAAGCTACAGCTTATTTCGCGCGGCGCTATTCATGATTGGAATTGGTTAATGTATCGACTGAATTTAATGGAAGAGATAGAAACTATTGCGGCAATTGTAAATGCTATTGGTATAATAACTTGTATTGCAGGAATTTTTGTTGGACTTTATTTTATCAGCATTGATGGATACAGGTTAATTCAACAAAAAATTGAAATAAGAAAATCTATTAGGTAGTCTATATAAATGTTGTTCAATAGTTGCACTACTGAATTACATTATTTTATTAAGTGCTTTTCAGAAGAAAACTAAAATTACTTCCTTCGCCTACTTTACTTTCAACTGTAATGGAAGAATTATGCGCTTCGAGGATATGTTTAACTATCGCAAGGCCAAGCCCAGTACCACCTAAAGCGCGCGAGCGATCACTATCAATGCGATAGAATCTCTCAAATATCCTTGACAGGTGTTCTTCAGGAATTCCTACTCCAGTATCTTTTACACTTATCACTATACTATTCGACTTTCTTTCGGCTGAAAGGATGACTTCGCCACCATCTTTATTATAGTTGATTGCATTGCTTAATAAATTGTTCAAGACCTGTCTTAATCTTTCCTTATCGCCGAAAACTTCATCTTGTTCTGTAGTACTTAAACTCGTTTTAATTTTTACATTTCGGGTTTCTGCCAATTTCTCAAAATCTTTTAAAACCGATTCGAGATATTCGTTCAATTTGAAAATTCTAAAGCTTAATTTCATTTCACCTGATTCAATCTGCGAGATATTGATTAAGTCTTCCAACAATGAATTTAATCTCTCTAAATTAGTTTGAGCTTTATATAAAAAAGAACGATTGACTGAAGAATCATTTATTGCGCCGGCAAGCAGGGTTTCTAAATAACCTTGTATAGTAAAAAGAGGCGTTCTAAGTTCATGAGAAACATTTCCAAGAAATTGACTGCGGACAAGCTCTAATTTTTTTAATTGCACAATATCTGATTTAAGTTTATCAACCAATTCATTGATTGCTTTTGCAACAAGTCCGGTTTCATCGCTCGATTTAATTTTTATTCTAGCGTCGAGATCGCCCGACCGTATTCTTTCAACATCGATAGCAATTTGTGTCATTGGATTAGTTATCCGACGAGAAATCACAACGCTTACTGCGACTACTGCAATTAATACCAGAAAACCTGTTATAATTTCTATCGAGCGAATACTATCAATTTGATGTTGCACTTCATCATAAGGAACGCTTAATCTTAAAAATTGGAGATTGCTAAAATAAGAATTAGCCGGTAATTTCATTACTCGTTTTGCCAAGTAGAAGTATTCGCGCGATAACGTTGCGCTATGCCTAATATCATATCCTATCCCCGATTTCTTTGCCTGAATAATTTCCGGGCGGTTTGCATGATTTTCTATTTTTGATATTGTATCAGACGGTAAATCTGAATCTGCCAACACATTTCCATGTTTATCAATTAAGGTAATTCTTAATTGCTCAATGCCTCCTATCTTTTTTAATTTTTTGTCCGCTTCTACAAAGGTGTGTGCGGTATCTTCCTGTAAAATATAAAACACTAAATCGGCTTGGCGACTAAGATCATTAACAAGCCGATTTTTAAAATACGACTCTGTCCATAAGCTTGTAACGATACCGAGGGTAACAACAATTAACAAGGCAAACGCCACGTAAGTTGAAGTAATTTTCGTTTGTATTTTCATTTATTGTGCCTTAAACCTATAGCCGATACCGGATACTGTTTCTATATAATCAGCATATTCGCCTAACTTCTCTCGAATTTTTCTAACATGCACATCAACCGTCCGATCCACAACGTGAATGTTTTCACCCCACACGGCGTTAAGAATTGATTCTCGCGATAATACTCTTCCTCTATTACGGATTAGATATACAAGCGTTTCAAATTCTTTTCGAGGTAATATAAGTTTTTGCTTGCCAAGGTGTGCGGTATAACTTGAAACATTAATTTCTAATTCTTTTATTTTTATCAAATCAAGTTGGGGTATTGCATTTTTTTCAGATAGTTGTTTTCGACGTAAGGCAGTATGGACTCGAGCAATTAGTTTGCCAAGTTTTACTGGTTTCGTGATATAATCATCAGCGCCAATTTCCAATCCTATAATTTCATCTGTCTCAGTTCCTTTTGCAGTTAAAAGTAAAACAGGAATATTTGCAGTTGTTCTGTCTTTCTTTAATTCTTGAATAACTTGCAAACCGTTCATCTCTGGCATCATTATATCGAGGATTATCAAGTCGGGTTTTTGCTTGGCTTTTTCCAGAGCTTCTTTCCCATTGCGGGCGGTTATAATTCCATACCCCTCTTTGGAAAGATTATAAACAAGTAATTCTACAATATCCTTTTCATCATCAACAACTAAAATAATGTTCTTCATAACAAATTCTTTATATAAATAAAACTACTTCGTGCATATAGTATAAAGGCGTTAAAGCCTAGCATTACTGTGATAAAATCTGTATGCAATATAGATTAGTATATTCTCTGATTCAAGAACCCGATAAAAACACTTATTTTTATTAATAAAAGGATAACAATTTCTTAATGCCTTTTTTCGCTCTTCTTATTAAGTTTATACAGCCATTTAAATATGAAAGAACAGTATTCATTTTTTCGGCTTTTAGAAAAACAACTGCCTCATCAGGATGAGAGTGAACTTGATTATAAAAGAGTCAGTTAGACTTTGTATTGTGGCATAGCGCTATACCCGTCGCTATTTTTTTGATTCAACTTGTATTGTGTGCCCCCTTTCATAAGATTTTTGATCCTCTGTAATTGCTCTTAACAAATTTTTTTTCGCAGATTTTTAACAATTTGGTAACGAAAAGTTTAACTTCCGGCAATGTCTTCATGCGATATTTGTAGCGTAATTTTTAATTACAAATATACAGGAGACAATATGAAACAGTTATTATTCACTTACATATTTTCAGCAGAAAATATTTTAGAAGAATCATTACCAATCACTAAAACAGAATTCAATGTATCGTTGGTTTTAATAGTCGGTGCATTGGTTATGTTCGGAATCGCAATACATATTTTCGGCGCAGGATTTTAGAATAAACTAATCAACTAAAAAACAACCAATAACAAATGAAGGAAAAAAAATATGCTTAAACGCGCGATCATATTTGCATTAATTATTTTGCCTGCAATTAACACAAGGGCGCAGGATACATCTCGCGATGACGCGAATGAAAAAGTTGCCGAAGTAAAAGAGGCAATTAACGGCATAAATGAAACAATTGCAGAGATGAAAACAAGACTTGACGCTCTATCTAAAATAAAGTTGAGCGGCTACATTCAGGCGCAACTGACTTCTTCGAGCGGAGCCGGAGGTTTTGCCGGAAGTATGATATCTGGACCTACAGCAGTAGGAAATTTTCAGGGCGGCGCTTTAGCAAAAGATGTTTCAACCCGGTTTTCTGTACGCAGAGGACGCCTAAAGGTAACTTACGGCGCTGATATTACACAATATGTTTTACAAATTGATGTAACGCAAAGCGGAGTAGGAATTAAGGATGCATACGCGACAATTAAAGATCCATGGTTAAGAACATTTTCATTAACCGCAGGCGTATTTGATCGGCCTTTTGGTTTTGAAATTATGTATTCTTCCGGAAGCCGTGAAATGCCGGAACGAACCCGTATGTATCCGACATTATTTCCGGGCGAACGCGAACTCGGTATAAAAATAGAAGCAAACCCGACAGAAATGATGGGATTTCTCAGTCTATTTAATTTGAAGTTAGGTGTCTTCAATGGCACTGGTCCGAATGCTAACGAAGTTGATAATATGAAAGATGTTATAGGTCGTTTTGGCGCGTCGCTTCCATTTGTAGAACAAAACATTGCTATTGATGCCGGGGTTTCTATTTATGCTGGTGGAATAAAAAGTCCGACAAAGTATATCTACAAAAAAATCAATGAAATAGATTCTACGCAAAGCAACAAGGGGGCTTTTTTCGGTCGTAATTATATTGGATTCGATGCACAAATTTATGCTGATTTGCTCCCTATCGGTGGTTCGTCTTTGCGCTTTGAAGCAATTACTGGTCAACAACCGGGAACAAAAGACGACAATCGTTCACCAAGCTCTCTTTTGTCAACCGATATGTATTTGCGGAATTTCCTCGGTTATTATTTTGCATTAATCCAAAATGTCGGACTACAGCATCAATTTGTAGCTCGCTATGATCAATTCTATCCAAACAAGGATGCAAATTCAAAGCATATTGGTGCGCCAGAATCAAAAATGGGACTTGGAGATTTGGCATACACAACTATCGGAATTGGTTGGGTCTATTACTATGATGCTAATGTAAAGTTTGTACTCTATTATGATATGATTACAAATGATAAAGTATCGCCGCTTACAACAAACGCAACCTACAAGCCATATAAGGATGATATTAAAGATGATATTTTTACTTTTAGAGTACAGTATAGGTTTTAAGTGATGACAATAAGGGATTAGTTT
>JBBIII010000024.1:0-28860 GCA_037446575.1 Ignavibacteriales bacterium | reverse complement strand
CAAAAAGATTAGCGTCTAAATTTCTAATGCATTGCAATAGAAAATAGTGAATATGAAATGTGGAGTAAGTTATCAGCGAGCATGAATTAGGGAAAGTAGTCTCTCTATTGCATTTTTCGGGATAATGTAATATTACATGAAAATATTTTTAAGGATTTTTAAATGATATATTTTAATCGATGGAAAAAATTTCTAAGTAAATTAATCCTGCTTACAGCTTATGTAATCTTTGGAATGAATATCCTTGCAGCTCAGCCCATAGCTTTTCCTGGTGCGGAAGGTTTCGGCCGATATGCTTCTGGTGGACGCGGTGGAAGAGTTGTTGAAGTAACTAATTTAAATGATTCCGGTCCCGGCAGTTTGCGCGCCGCAATTGAAGATACAGGCAAACGCACAATTGTTTTTCTAGTCTCCGGAACTATATCGCTCAAATCTAATTTAATTATAAAAAATGGAGATATTACTATTGCCGGGCAAACCGCTCCAGGTGATGGAATTTGTATTCGCAATTATACTTTAGCGCTCGAGTGTAACAATGTAATTATTCGTTTTATTCGCTGTCGAATGGGAGACCTTGCCAGAAATCAAGATGACGCGATTCAGGGACTTGTAGGCAATAATATTATTATTGATCATTGCTCATTCAGTTGGTCTATAGATGAAACTGCAAGTTTTTACAATCGCATCTCTAATTTGACTGTTCAATGGTGTATCATCAGTGAAAGTTTAAATAAATCGGCGCACAGAAAAGGGGAACATGGATATGGCGGGATTTGGGGCGGAGTTAGAGCTACGTTTCACCATAACTTATTGGCACACCATTCGAGCCGTAATCCTCGGTTTAATAATGGCAACAAACCTCGACCGGACGAATACGTGGATTGTGTAAATAATGTCATATACAACTGGGGATTCAATAGCGCTTACGGCGGCGAATTAGGAAAGCATAACTTACGCTTCAATTATTATAAAGCAGGACCTGCCACTAAATCAAGTGTGCGTAACCGAATTGTTGAACCATGGGATTCGAACGGGTTTTGGTATGTATTCGGGAATTTTGTAGAAGGATTTCCGGAAATTACTAAAGATAACTGGAATGGAGGAGTTCAAGGGAAATATGCAGAATATTTTAAAGCCAATCGAACATTATCGCCATTCGAATCAGAACCTGTAACTATACACCCCCCGCAAAAAGCTTTTCAATTGGTTCTGGAAAATGCAGGAGCTTGTTTCCCAAAACGTGATGTTGTTGATGAGAGAATAATTGAAGAGACACGAACCGGAACCGCAAAATATGGTAAAACATACGATGGCGGAGGGAAAGGAATTATTGATTCTCAAGATGATGTAGGCGGCTGGCCCGAATTAAAATCTCTACCTGCTCCAATTGATTCCGATAAGGATGGAATTCCTGACGAATGGGAAATTAGCCGTCAATTGAATCCAAACGACCCGTCGGATGGAAATAAAATTAATGAAGTCGGCTACACAATGCTCGAAGTCTATTTAAATGATTTAGTTTCAAAAATAATTAATTAGAAAGAATTGATTGATGTTTTTTAGAAAAAGATTGACCGTATTTAGTTTAGTTAAAATTGAAATTATAATGTTTGTTTGCTTAGCTGAAGTAATTATTGCGCAACAATTAGCTTTTCCAACCGCTGAAGGCGCAGGGCGCTTTGCTACAGGAGGTAGAGGCGGGGCAATCTACGAAGTTACAAATTTATCCGATGCTGGAGTCGGTAGCTTGCGTTATGGAATCGAATCTGTTTCCGGCGCAAGAACAATCGTATTTAGAGTCTCGGGCACAATCGAACTTACTAAAAACTTATCTATAAAAAATGGAAATCTGACAATTGCCGGACAGACAGCGCCTGGCGATGGAATTTGTATCAAAAACAAAAAACTGATCGTACCGTCCACGGCTCTGACTTCAGTTGTTACAATTCCCAGCTATTCGGTTTCTGTTGATGCAGATAATGTTATAATCAGATATATCCGTTTCAGGCCCGGCGATGAAATTGATAATTCTGTTGGCGCACCGTTAAGCAATATCAAATTTGAAAATGATGCTTTGTGGGGACGCTATAGGAATAATGTGATTATAGATCATTGCTCTATGACTTGGGCAGTAGATGAGGCATCCAGTTTTTATGATAATTCAAATTTTACAATGCAATGGTGCATAATTGGCGAGGCGCTTTATAAATCTTTTCACCCAAAAGGAAATCACTGCTATGGCGGAATTTGGGGCGGAAAGAATGCAACATTTCATCACAATTTAATTGTGCATAATACCAACAGGAATCCTCGCTTTAACGGTGCGCGTTATACAACAACTCCGCAAAACGAATTCGTAGATTTTAGAAATAATGTTATTTATAACTGGGGAAGCAACAGCGCACATAGCGGCGAAAGCGGCAATCATAACATCGTGAACAACTATTACAAGTATGGACCGGCTACAGGTTCTAGTGTTAGAAATAGGATTGTAAATCCTTGGGATACGTCATCAATATTCCCAAGCAAATGGTTTGTTGATGGTAACTATGTTGAAGAATATCCAGATATCACTTTAGATAATTGGAATGGCGGTGTTGTTTCGTCAATGCACCCGCTCGATATTATTCGAGTTAATGCGCCCGTTATTAATTCTTCAGTAACAACACAATCTGCACCGGAAGCATTTTTTTCTGTCATTACAAATGCAGGAGCTATTTTACCAAAGCGGGATACTGTTGATGCACGCATCGCATACGAAGCTTTAACCGGAACTGCAACAAATGGAAGTACCTGGGGGGGCGGCGGCAAAGGAATAATTGATTCTCCGACTGATGTCGGTGGATGGCCGGTTCTTAATTCAACTGAACCACCGCTCGATACTGATAAAGATGGAATGCCGGATAACTGGGAAAATGCTAACGGACTTAACCCGAATGATCCGGCAGACAGAAATAATATTCGCTCAGATGGTTATTCACAACTGGAAGCGTATTTGAATTATTTAACTGGTGAAATGCCCACCGGCGTTGATGAAATTTTAAAAGCTATTCCAAAAGAATTTGTTCTATTCCAAAATTATCCAAATCCATTTAATCCGACAACAGTGATTAGTTATCAGTTATCAGTTGTCAGTTTTATATCACTAAAGGTTTATGATTTATTAGGCAGAGAGGTGGCAACATTAGTAAATGAAGTTAGGAATGCAGGTTTTTATTCGGAGCACTTTAACGCTTCTAATCTTCCCAGCGGAATTTACTTTGCACGCCTGCAAGCTGGTAATTTTAATCAAACAATCAAATTAATATTGACTAAATAGTATGCGTCAGAAAAAAATTCTTTTAATAATCATTTTCATTTGTTTAGAGTATAATTCATTATTTGCAAAAGAGAAAGCAGATATCATCGTTGCAAAAGATGGAAGTGGAAGTTATACTGACATTCAGAACGCAATCAATTCTATTCCGGCTAATAACAATAAAAATGTTATTATTCTTATTAAAAATGGTATTTACCGTGAGCAAATTTTCATTACGAAAAGTTTTATCACTCTTGTTGGCGAAGACCGCGACAGCACAAGAATTATTTATCCTGTACTTCGCAAAAAAGTAAATCAAACTACTATGAATATGTATAAAGATTGGGGAACTGCTGTTATCAATATAGATACTACTGTAACTGATTTGACAATAGCTAATCTTACCGTTCATAATAATTATGGTGGATTGTATGGAGACCACGACCATCAATTTGCTATACGCGGCGGCGGTACTCGGATTATTATTCTTAACTGCAATATTATAGCCGATGGCGGAGATACAGTTAGCTTGTGGAATAAAAAAGATGGAATGTATTATCATGCTAATTGTTATTTTGAAGGACACGTAGATTTTGTTTGCCCGAGAGGTTGGTGTTATATTACAGATTCAAAATTTTTTAGTCATAGTAAAACAGCCGCCATTTGGCATGACGGTGATGGAGATATAAATCAGAAGTTTGTAATTCGATATTCTTTTTTTGATGGAGTTCCTAACTTTCCCTTAGGTCGTAATCATCGTGATGGTCAGATTTATTTACTTGATTGTATATTTTCCCGAAATATGGCGGATACTCCAATCTATTTTCCAAAGACTAGTACGACTCCTTGGAAATGGGGAGCGCGTCATTATTACTATAACTGTCACCGAATAGGCGGTGATTATGATTGGTTTAGAGATAATTTAGAAACTGCATCTACTTCTCCTAACGCAAATGATATTACGGCAAAATGGACATTTGATGGCAAATGGGACCCAGAAGGAACTATGCCGGCAGTTTTACCTGAAGTATTTTTACTAAGACCCAGAACCGGTTCTTATAAAATAAAATCTGATAATGTTACGCTCGAATGGGCGCCTGCTCGCAACGCAATTTCACACAATGTTTATTTTGGAAAAAACGTAAAACTTGAATTCAAAGGAAACCAAAAAACGAATAAATTCAATCCCGGTAAATTAGAAGCCAACACACGCTACTACTGGCGAATTGATGAAGTTACTGAATCAGGGATAATAGTTGGGCAAACGTGGCATTTTACTACGGAGTAGAAAGAGAAAAAAAGTCCATTAGTAGATAAGAAATTATGCTTCTGAGTGGCTTTTTTTTTCTTTCCCAAAATTGAACCGACCTCGCATTTCCAAGTTTAGCTTAAAAATGATAAGATGAGAAAAATTTAGTCATCAGCATTCCATCCCTCCTTTGAGTTGATACTCCTATGACTTTTTAGTAAATTTGACCAGTTAGAAAATTTCAGTGTCGTGATATTCAGTTAAAGATTGGAATTTTTAACAAGATTTTTGCGTTATTTACTTTGAAAGGAATTTAAAGATGACAAATTCAGTAAAAACTATATTATTAATGGCATTAATGATGGGATTGCTTTTATTCATCGGTGATTTTATCGGTGGGCAACAAGGTTTAATGATGGCTTTTATTTTCTCATTGTTGATGAATTTTGTTATGTATTGGTTCTCCGACAAAATTGTATTAATGACATATAGAGCAAAAAAAGTAACTGAAGCTGAAGCGCCTCGTTTATATTCTATGGTTAGCCGGCTCGCTTCGCAGGCGCAGATGCCTATGCCAAAAGTTTATGTGATCCCTGGCGATACACCGAATGCATTCGCAACAGGCCGCAACCCGCAAAATTCAGCTGTGGCGGCAACAGAAGGAATTCTTAGAATACTTTCTGATGACGAATTAGAAGGCGTAATTGCTCATGAATTGGCGCATATAAAAAACAGAGATATTTTAATTGCCACTTTGGTTGCCGCTATGGCAGGTACAATTACTTTTGTTGCACGTATGGCTATGTATGCTTCTATGTTTGCCGGTAGCAGTAGAGACCGCGAAGGTTCAAACCCGATTGGACAAATTTTACTGATAATTCTTGCTCCAATTGCCGCAATGTTAATACAATTCGCAATATCGCGATCACGCGAATTTGCCGCAGATGAAAGCGGAGCTAAAATAAACCAACGACCCTTAAGTCTTGCAAACGCATTGCGCAAACTTGAAAAAGGCGTTCACCAACTTCCAATGGAAAATGCGGGCTCAGCTACTGCTCATATGTTCACTGTTAATCCTTTAATTGGCGGTGGAATAACAAAGCTGTTTTCAACACACCCGCCTACGGCAGAACGCATTAGGCGTCTTGAGCAAATTGCAATGGGTGGAATTCGTTAAAGGCAAAAAAATTGATTCCACACTATCGATTATTCTTATATTTTTTTCCGATTATCGTTTTCGGATTTTTTGATATTGCTTATTCTAACGATCCGGAAAATATCAGCAGTACAGCAATTGTTCGTAGTCAATTGCAAAGTATGGCGGAAGAAGCAGTTGAAAAATTTGAATTTAACCCGCACAGCAATATTGCTGTTTTTGTTGACGGCGAAGAACCACGTTCTTTAGCAGAAAATGCTTTTATCGATGTATTGAAGAATAAGAATTATACTGCAATTCTAACTTCTGAAAAAAAGAATTATCAATCATTGCAAATATCTATTTTGAATGTCAGCGTTAAAATAAGGCAATTAGCCGAAAAACTATCAGAAAGAACCGTTCAAACCGTTATCGAAGTTAAGGCAAAAAAAGAAAATGATGGCGCGGTGGTTATGCTTGGCACATTTCAAAGGCAGACAAGAGACACGGCTGAAACATTTGTTTCGCCTCAGATTGGTTTTTTCGGTGGCAATGAAGAAGAAAGCGTAATACAACGTATATTAACTCCGTTTATTGTAATTGGCGGAATAATAACAATAATTTATTTACTCTTTACGGTGCGGAGTTGAAGATTCTTACTGCAAAAATATTTTTCGTTTGCATTCTTCTTTATAATTATTCTTTTGCGCAGAACGAAAACGTAAGCACAACTTTGCTTGCGCTTGGGGATGTCAATCTCGGGCGTGTGGTTGGGCAAAAGATTTTAAAAGGGGAAATTGATTATCCGTTTGAAAAATTTCAGGACGTTCTTTCAAGAGCAGATATAATTTTTGCAAACTTGGAATCGCAAGTTACCGACCAAAAAGGCGAAACACAAAGCCCCAAATCGAATATTGTTTTTTGCGCACCTCCAGAGGCGGCAAAAACTCTGAAAAGAGCGAACATTTCGATTGTTTCCACTGCAAACAACCATGCGTATGATTACGGCTTAAAGGGGCTTCGAGAAACAATAAAATTCTTAAATGAAGAGAAAGTTCCATTTGTTGGAATCAGGAGCGATACAAACGCCAAATTTGAATCGGTAGTTATAGAAAAAAATGATATAAAAATTGGTTTTGTCGCTTATACACAAATATTAAATATTCGAAGCAAATGGGATGGGTTAATATCGTTCTTCGATTCTGTTCGAGCTTATAATGAGATTAATGACTTAAAGACAAAAGCAGATTTTGTGGTGGCGAGCTATCATGGCGGTGATGAATATAAAGATAAACCGGGAAGCAATGCAGAAAGAGATATGCGGCTTCTGGCAGAGTTTGGAGCAGATATTGTTTTTGGCCATCACCCGCATGTCCCGAATGGAATAGAAATTTACCAAAACAATGTTATATTTCATTCGCTTGGAAATGCTGTATTTAATCAACCACAGCGCTATTGGACTCAGCGATCGTTTGCGCCGCTGATAAAATTAGAAAAGAGGAACGGAAGAAAAGTAATAACGTCTATAGAAATAATTCCGTTTAGACCCGGATTTCAAATAAATACAGATTTGAGTTTAGAAAATATAAATGAATTAATAGCTCGAATCCAATTGCTTTCAACAGTTTCAATCATACAAAACGAAAGAGGTTACTTTGTTCACTTGCCGAATAACAAAATCGATCAGTAAAATTATACTATTAACTTTCACAATCTATATAGCATCTTTTTTTGGGTGCAGTTCTAATGAAGCGACGGTGCAATTAAGTTCTGAGGAGCGGTTTAGACTTGGAATGAAAGCGTTCAACGAAGAAGAATATTTAGAAGCAATCGAGGAATTTAAGGTGGTGGCTATCCAATTTCAGGGAAGCGTTGTAGCTGATTCGGCGCAGTTCTATATGGCGGAAAGTCGCTATAATCGTGAGGAGTACATACTTGCCGCGTTTGAGTACGAAGTGCTTTTGCGTAATATGCCTTCAAGCGTATTTGTATCGCGATCTCGATTTGCGCGAGCCACATGTTATTATAATATGTCGCCGAAATCTTATCTTGATCAAAATTACACACGCAAAGCAATTGATGAATATCAGGCGTTTCTAGAATATCATCCGTCGGATTCATTGGCGTCTATAGCAGAAGCGAAAATTGCGGAACTAAATATGAAGTTGGCCAAGAAAGATTACGAAAATGGAATAATATATATGCACATGGAATATTATAAAGCCGCGACGTATTATTTTGATGTTGTGTTGGAAAAATTTCATGATACTGAATATGCCGAACCTGCATTGCTAAAGAAAACTGAAGCTTTAGTGAATCGTAAAAAATTTTCCGAAGCTCGTGAAGCATTGGATAAATTCTATGTAAAGTATCCAACAAGTAAATTATTGGCTGATGCGGCTAAACTTCGAGAAGAATTGCAAAGTAAGGAAATTGCATATAAACAAGAAAAAGCCGCTGAACTTGAAAAAGCAAAAAAGAAGGAGATGCAGTCGGCTCAATCAGGAGGATAAAATGAAAAGGCTGTCTTCGAAACTAGTCAAAGCTTCCCAAGTTGAGATGACTGAGTTGGTTCTGCCTAACGATACAAATAGATTGGGAAATCTATGGGGCGGAAGATTAATGCAATGGATAGATATCGCCGCCGCAATTTGCGCTTCTCGTCATACAAATAGAGTATGTGTTACTGCATCAGTTGATGAATTAAATTTTCATCAACCCATAAAGCAAGGAGATGTGGTAGTTTTAAAAGCATCGGTTAACCGAGTATTTAACACTTCGATGGAAATCGGCGTTCGAGTTACAAAAGAAAATACTTTAACAGGAGAGCGGAAACATACAAATACTGCTTATCTAACTTTTGTCGCAATAGATACTGAAGGCAAACCTGTTCCTGCAATTCAAGTCAGACCAATAACAAGCGTTGAAAAACGACGTTATAAAGATGCGGCTACAAGAAGGGAAGCAAGATTATTACACCTTCGGCGAGGTTAATTATTATAAAGGGGAAGAATAATAAATCTGTGGCAAGAATATACTATAGAGGTTATCGTTTTTATGGTTTGATAACCTCGACAATATTTGTAGTGTGGCTTTCATTTCGTATTGCTGTGGCGCAAACGCAGGAATATGCTTTTGGCGAAATATGCGAATTTCAAATTCCCTCTAAATTTGAATCAGCTACTTTACTTCAATGGAATGTTACAGCACCCCCCTTTTTTGCATTGTGGTCGAGCAATGGAGATACTATTCTTTTTTCAAAATTCAACAAAAAATTAGAATCAATTCAGTATTACACAAAACAGATAACTGAAAAATACGATAAAATTTATTCTGCCGATTTAAATAAAGATGGTAATACTGATTTGATTTTACTGAATAAATCAGAAAAGAAAATAGCTGTTGTACTTGATATCGAATCGGAGTTATTAGAAGCGCGCGAAATTATAAAATTAGATTTTGAACCGGACGAAATTGTATTTTGTGATTATAATAATGACACCAATCTTGACATATTAGTTTATTCACGCAAAGTCCCCGGCGTTCTTCCTTTACAAAATAACGGTAAAAGTCGATTCCAAATTAAAAAAACAATTGCCCCGGATAATTCGATAGGAGCGTTAACACCCGCTTTCGTCAACAACGATAACCTTATTGATTTATTCTTGTACGATTGGGTAAAAAGCGAATTGCATGTACTATACGGAGTAGGCAAGGGAAGATTTATCGATCAAAGCGTGTTTCCTGTAAAAGGAGATGTGGAAGAGATAAAAGCAACGTCATTCAGTCGTCATCGAAAAATTGATCTTTTATTAAAATTATCTAATAATACCGATTTTCAAATATGGAGCGGCGATTATTTTGGTGATTTCAAGTTGACAAGAACTGTTGCACTTAAAAGTGAAATAAATGACTATGGGGTTGTAGATGTCAACAACGACAGGTTGAATGATATAGTAGCTTTGACCACTTTAAATTCTATCAAAATAATTTTCAACGACTATGCCGACCCTTTTTCAAATCGCATTGCATTAGCAACAACTGATTATAGCTCTAAAATATTTTTTTCAGATGATTATTCGGCTAAAGAGTGCATAACTATAAATAATAAGTTAAATCAGTTTTATATATACAAGAACGCGCTTATAGCTAAGTCAATGATAGATACGGCTGTCATTGCCTCGGGTTTAAATCCCACAGAAATTATTTCGGAAGATTTTAATTGCGATGGAATAGCAGATTTTGCCGTACTATGCACAAAAAGTCAGTCGATTTTTCTTTATTACGGGAGAAAAGAACAAATTCCATTCGGACCGTTTTCGCATTCTCTGAACGCCGAGCCAAAATATTTATCGTTTCATTCTAAATCGGATTCGTCGGTAAGATTTGTGCTTTCTTATCCTAATTCCAATCAACTATCATTTCTTAGCATTGATACGGCTGATAACTCTATTTCAAACGCATTTATAGGTTGCGCAGGAAGTTCGGAAGCTCTATCAGCTTCAATAAAAGAGAATTATCTGGCAGAGTTTATTACATTTAATGAATCAATTACTGAAGGCAATTCGATAAGTTTCTTTGATCAGATTAATGCTTTTACATTTCTTGAAAGAACTTTTCGGCTCCCGAGTTCTAATTCGTTATTGGGAGCTTCTGTTATAGATTTGAATTCTGATAAATTCCCTGATATTGTTTATGCCTATAGATATGGCGACACTTCAGTAGTAGAGTTAGGCGTTGCTTTTGGAGATTCAAATTTTGTGATGAAAAATAGAATTGTATCAAAAGACCTTGCGCTACCAAATGTCAACAAAATATTTATGTTTTCGCACGATTTTAATAAAGATGGAATTATGGATTTGCTGATTCAAGCGGATGCCCCTGCTACAATTCTCATGATTACTTGGGGAATAAGTGAAGGACAGTATTCTGATCCTAAAATTATTTCCAGTGGAATAATTGTCGAAGAACGTTCGAATATTAAAATTGTAGATGTTGACAAAGATGGACTTACAGATATTGTGATTGGTTCGCAGAAAAATAAACAAATAATTTGGTTCCGAAATATTGATAACTTCATGTTCGATAACCAACACGTATTGGCATCTCACGTAGATTTTAGTCATTATGCTATAGCGGATATTGATTGTGATAACATAAACGATTTGGTTTTAACATTTTCTAATAAGGGAATAGTTAAAATAATAGATGGAAATAAATTGTCATATAAGGTAAGAAAAAAATAGAAATGCGTCTGATTTTTAAAATAATATTTTTGATTATTCCATCGATAAACGCAGGTGTTTTTACATTCGCGCAAGAAGTTCATACAGTAGCTCGGATAAACGCAAATCAAACACTTGATTATTATCGTTTGCTCAGCAACAAAATTCTTATTAAACCAACGACGATAGATGTCTCTCAAAAATATAAATGCAGATTCTGGATTCAAGCTCAAGTTTTAAATAACTGGAATGAATTTACAATAGCACAAAAAATTGAACTTTCCACGCTAATGCAAGCAAACATTATGCAAAGCGGCGCGGTTATAGGCAGATTCAGAATCCATTACGATACAAGCGGCTCGAAGGCGCCTTCTCTTTTAGATAAATACGGAAATCCGATCCCGAATAGTTGGAAAAATTATGTCGATTCCGTAGGGAAAATTTTTAATGAAGTATGGGATTATCAAATAAATCGCTTAGGGTTTGCACAGCCGCCGTTAGATGCCGAGCAACTCTATGATATATATATAGATTCATTAAGTGAAAGTGAGTACGGCGCGACAATTTTTAACCCTTCAGAGCCATTAAATCCGGGCGAACAACCGGAAAGATTCTCGAGTTACATTCTTATCGATAACGACTACAATATTGCTAAGCGCTACACTGTTGGAATGAACGCTCTTAAAGTAACAGCGGCTCATGAATTTAGTCATGCTATTCAAATTGGCGCTTATGGATTAAGGGATGAAGACATTCATGCTCATGAAATCACATCTACATGGTTAGAAGATGTTATTTATGATGAAGTAAATGATTATTATCAGTATTTAAAAGATTACTTTGGCGATTCGAAGCGACAGCTTGGATTTTGGCAGGGATTGCCTTTTAATTCATGTAATTTCTTTATTGGTTATGAACGCGCAATTTGGGGACATTATACATCAAAAAGATTTGAGCCGATATTCATGAGAAAAGTATGGGAGCAAATGAGAAATTATTCTTTTCTTGCAAGCACAGAAATTGTTTTGCAGACTTATGGTTCAGACTTAAAATCTTCCTTTGCTGAATTCGCAAAATGGAATTATTATACCGCTGATAGAGCTATAATTGATACATATTACCCAGAGGGGAATAAGTATCCTCAATTTCAACCGCTACAACAAACAATTTTTAATACCTCAGAATTTAAAATGACGGCTGATGTTTATCCTCTTTCATCATCATTCTATGAATTTGCGGTGGGTGGAAACAGTGTAACCGTTGTAATCGCTAATGTTAATACAACTTCTGCAGAACAATATAGTCTCACGCGTTTTCCACTGGATGTTACTCTTACGAAGAATTTAATTTCAGCCCCTTATTGGGAAGTTACAAGCGGATTGAAATTGAAAATTGAATATTCAGATTCTCCTTCAAATTGGCTGGCGTTTGTTATGCAAAAAACAAAACAGCCTGATGCGGCGCCAAATCCATTTAGATTATCTCAAGATCAAAAATTATTCTTACCAGTGAATGAAGATAAGGCGCAGGTTGCCGATGTATTTATATACAATTCAGCGTTCGATCTTGCCTTTTCAGGACAATTCAGGACTTCATTTAATGAAACCGGCGGGACAAGGGTTATCGAAATTCCCGCCTCGCTTTTAAAATCTATACTTTCTTCGGGCGTTTATTTTATTTTCGCATCAACTGTAAATGCCAAACACAAATGGAAAGTGGCGATGATCCGATGAATGATCTATCTATCATTCTTGATAACATATCTAAGGAATTCAATCGCCGCCCGGTACTTAAAAATATTACATTACAATTAAACGCTCCAACATCGTTAGCTATAACCGGTAAAAATGGCTCGGGAAAATCGACATTGTCAAAAATTATTGCCGCATTACTTAGCCCAACTAAAGGTAAGCTGATTTATTTGAAGGATGGGATAGAATTAGACATAGAAAATTATAAACATCATATCGGTTTTGTCGCACCTTATCTAAATCTTTATGATGAATTTACAGCTTTAGAAAACTTAAAAATATTATCTGCTATCCGCGGTAATCATTCTTTAGTTCAAAAAAATCTAGAAAAAATATTATTTGAAATCGAATTGTGGGATAGGCGGAATGATTTAGTCGGAACTTTTTCATCCGGAATGAAACAAAAACTCAAATTTACATTTGCACTATTACATCAACCGAAGGTTTTAATTATTGACGAACCGACCAGCAATTTAGATTATGAAGGCGTTGAATATATTAAGCATATCGTGTCTGAGCATAATAAAAATGGCATCTCAATTATTGCTACTAACAATAAAAACGAAGCCAATTGGTGCAATGAAGAAATTTGTTTAGAGCCATGAAAATATGATTGCAAAAATAATAAAGTCGATAATAGCAGTTGCTTTAAAAGACGCTCGTTCAGAACTGAGAACGAGATATTCAATGAATGCACTTCTTATGTTTGTAATTATTTCCGTTGCGACAATTCTCATTGCGTTAAGAAGCGAAGATGTAGAGCAAAATATTCTTTCTGGTATGTTTTGGGTTGTGATCTTTTTTTCTGCAATGTCCGGATTATCTAGAATCTTTGTAAGCGAAGAGGAACGCGGGACATCAATGGCTCTTCAACTTGTCGCTTCGCCCCATGTAGTTTATTTTGGCAAGTTAGTTTTCAATTGTTTGCTTACACTTCTTTTATCAGTATTAGTCTCGGTTTTATATCTATTAGTATTTCCCGCGTTTATAATAAAATCTTATACAATTTTTGCACTAACAATTTTATTTGGGAGCATCGGATTTGCCGCGTCAACGACAATAATTGCCGCAATAATTGCTAAAACTAACAACAAAGGAACTTTGTTCCCAGTGCTTTCGTTCCCAATTTTAATTCCCTTATTAATGACAGTGATAAAATTGATAACTATATCTTTAGCCGATGAAAAATTTAGTTTTGCTTTAGGCGAATTTCAGATTCTTATTTCATATATATTAGTAATGATTACAGGATCATATCTGTTATTTGATTATGTATGGAAAGATTAAAAATGAAATTAATAAAATATTTATCTGTGTTTATGATTACTTGCGTTATAGTGATGGGCTTATCTTTTCCAATTGTAATTCAACCGCAAACATGGTATGAATTTCCGCTTATTCAAGGTTTGGAAGAAAAAGCAAGAAATATTTTCTTTCACGTTCCAGTTGCGTGGACTTCCGTGTTAGGATTTATAATTGCTTTTTTTTATGGAATAAAATATTTGCAAACAAAAAATATTGACCACGATATTAAATCTGCTTCATCGGCGGGGTTGGGATTAGTATTTTGTCTACTTTCAACGTTAACAGGCTCAATTTGGGCAAAATTTAATTGGGGTTCATTTTGGAATTGGGACCCAAGGCAGACATCAATCTTTATTCTTCTTTTAATATATGGAGCATACTTTGCGCTACGTTCTGCCATCAATTCGGATGAAATGCGAGCGCAGTTATCTTCTGTTTATGCAATTCTTGCAGGATTGGCGGCGCCTTTCTTTGTATTTATTATGCCGCGAATTGTAAGCGGTCTTCATCCCGGCGCCAAAGGAGACGATTCAGGCGCTATCCCAGTTTTACAATTAAGTATGCCTGCCAATATGCTTATTGTTTTTATTGCAGGCATTATTGGTTTTAGCTTACTTTTTATTTGGCTCTTAGAAATGCGTATTAGATTGTCAAGAATAGAAAATAAATTAATCAATAAATGAGGTTTGATATGTTCGAATTCCTGAATCAATATCAGGCGTTTATAGTTTTAATTATTACGCTTATTATTTGGGTGGGAATTGTATTCTACCTTTTTAGGTTGGATAAAAAAATTAAACAATTAGAAAAGAAAGTATCTACCGAAAAATAAAATGAAGGTAAAAGTTGCAGTCGGAAGCTTAATTATTATTGCCGGAATAATTTTTGGCGCAATAAATTTTTTTGGTTCAAACATTGAATACGGCGATTTTCAAAAAGCGAGATATATCCAAAAAAGAATTCAAGTAAAGGGAGAATGGGTAAAAGACCGGGAAAGTTATTTCGATTCGCAAAGGATGCAATTTATTTTTTTTCTTAAGGATGACAGCGGAGAAATATTAAAAGTAGTTTTGGAAGGCGCTAAACCAAACAATTTTGAAAACGCCCCAAGTATGGTTGTAACAGGAAAAATTACAGGCGATTATTTTTATGCAACCGAAATTTTAACTAAGTGTCCTTCTAAATACGACGGCAAGACAGGGCCAATGAAATAAAGTGTAAAAGTATTTTAACCTCTATTTACTATTATTTGCAATGGATTATCAATCCCGAGCGACCATTTTGAAATAAACGGTTCGCCGTATTTAACACCGATTTTAGAGCCAAAATATCGGCAGCGAGTTTCTATTACCTCGAGAAAATCTGGCCGCGATAGTTTAGTTTCACTTTCTTTGCTATTTGGATTGTAGAATTGTGATGCATGCGCTTTTACCGATTTCAACTTTATTTCAAACGTATCGCTAATATCTACAATAAACGATGGTTCAAATTCCATCCATTGCATAAATTCGAAATAATGGTGCGGGCGATGCCGTTTCTGCTCCTTGCCGTTTAGCCTTGTTTTAAATTTCTCAAGTCCGCTGTAATACCAAGCTTCTTTACATAATTGGTGTGTGTTCACATGATCGGGATGTCGTTCTATAGAGTATGGAATCAGCATAAGAGATGGTTGAAGCTCACGAATCAATGAAATAACTTTTATCAGGTTTTTTCTATTTACTTCAATATTGCCGTCATTGATAAATAAATTTTTTCTTACGTGCACGTTAAGTATTTCTGCCGCTTTTTCGCACTCTTTCATTCGGATATCTTTTGTGCCGCGGGTCCCTAACTCGCCTTGAGTCATATCGCATAATGCAACTTTGTATCCTCTTTGCACGAGCTTAGCAACAGTACCGCCGCAAGCAAGCTCAAGGTCATCTGGGTGCGCACCTATGGCTAAAACATCTACTTGCATTTTATGTGCCTTTATTATTTATGAATAATACTTGCATTAGTATAAAACAAAATGTCTTAAGTTAAAAGTATTGGGAAATATTCTGCGTAAAAAGGTTTAGATAATTTCATAATCAGATGTTGAATGTGGAAACAACATTAAGTAATTTAGAAGCAGAAAGCTAAAGATGATCGACAAAAAAACAATAACTGTAACCGAACTTACACGGCACATTAAATTATCGCTTGAATCAAATTTTACTAATGTGAGCGTAAGAGGAGAAATTTCTAATTTCAAACAACATACTTCGGGTCATTTATATTTTACTTTAAAGGATGAGACGGCTCAAATTTCGGCGGTTATGTGGAGAAGTCGCGTTGGCTATTTGGGTTTCATTCCGAAAGACGGAATGAAAGTTATAGCAAGAGGTTCTATCACTGTTTATCCGCCCAGAGGTAATTACCAGTTGGATGTCGTTCAGATACAACAGATTGGCTTAGGCGATTTACAGCAAGCATTTGAACAGTTGAAAAATAAACTTTCTGCCGAGGGATTATTTGATTCACAACATAAAAGACCAATTCCGAAGTTTCCTAATTCGATAGGAATAGTAACTTCCGAAACCGGTGCGGCGTTACAGGATATTTTAAATATTCTTTCTCGTCGCCAGCCTTCTATCGAAGTAGTTTTAGCACCTGTAAAAGTGCAGGGAAGCGGGGCGGCGGAAGAGATATCGGAAGCAATAAAACAATTTAACCAATTTGGCGGTGTCGATGTCATAATTGTTGGCCGCGGCGGCGGTTCGTTGGAAGATTTATGGGCTTTCAATGAAGAGATAGTTGCGCGAGCGATTTACAATTCGAAAATTCCAATTATAAGCGCTGTAGGGCACGAAATTGATTTTAGCATAGCTGATTTTGTAGCCGACTTAAGAGCACCAACACCATCAGCTGCCGCTGAATTAGCAGTAGTTGATCGAGTCAACATTCTTGAAGATATTGGCAACTTATATTATACTATACAAAGTTATGTTAAAAATAAATTGTATGATTTGGGAAGACAAACTGAGAGTTTAATATCAAGTTATTCATTTAACCGCCCTCATGATTTGATAAGAGAATATTCACAGCGTATAGATGAGTTTGATAGAAGTATTAGGTTATCTGCTCCTCATCTGGTAAAAGTAATGCGTCAAAAGTATGAATCGTTAAATCGTCAAGTAGAATCGTTAAACCCAGATGCGACGCTTAAACGCGGCTATGCGATTGTAAGGAAAGAAAAAAAAATTATTAATAACGCAAAAAGTCTTAATAAAGATGATAGTGCGGAGATACAATTTCACGATGGCAGAATTGATGTAAAAGTTGAAAGGGGATAAATTTATGACTGCAAAAAAAGCGGAAAAAAATTCAGTAGAAAGTTCTATTAAAAGACTCGAAGATATTGTAGAAGCTCTTGAAAGCGGAAAAGTATCTCTTGAAGCGGCATTAGATATGTATGAAGAAGGAATAAAAATTTCTAAAGAGTGTGCAGAAAAATTAAAAAATGCAGAACTTAAAATAAAAAAGTTATCGAAGACAGTTAACGGACAATTTGAATTAAACGAACTTGATGAAGGATGAGTGATTTGAAGTTTAAATATTTAGATTCAATAAATTTACCTGAGGATTTAAGAAAATTAGATTTTTCGGAACTTAGAACAATATGCACTGAAGTTCGCGAGTTCTTAATCGATTGTGTGTCGAAAACGGGGGGACATTTTGGCGCAGGTTTGGGGACAGTAGAACTTGCCGTTGCTCTGCATTATGCTTTTAATACGCCTGAGGACAAACTTGTTTGGGATGTTGGGCATCAAGCATATCCTCATAAAATTTTAACGGGACGCAAGAACCGTATGCACACGATTCGTCAATTAGGCGGTTTAAGCGGATTTTTAAAGAGAAGTGAAAGCCATTACGATGCGTATGGCGCTGGACATGCAAGCACGGCAATTTCTGCGGCGCTTGGAATCGCAGCGGCACGAGACGCTGAACAAAAAAAATATAAAGTAGTTGCTATAGTTGGCGATGGTTCGATGACGGGCGGACTTGCTTACGAAGGAATGAACCATGCCGGAATGCTTAAAAAGGATATTATTGTTATTCTTAACGATAATCAGATGGGTTCGCTTTCATCAAAAGAACCAAGAGTGTGGTCGTTTCAAAATTATTTTACAGAGATGCTGACTCATCCGACTTATAATAAGTTCAAAGCAAATGTTTGGGATTTGACGGGAAAGTTAGACGTGTTTGGCGATAGATTAAGAATTGCTGCACAGCGAATGGAAAAAGGAATAAAAGCAGTTATTACTCCCGGTATGCTCTTTGAAGCTCTTAACTTTCGTTATTTTGGACCAATTAATGGTCACAATGTTGTAAAGCTTGTAGAAATATTTCAGCATGTAAAAGAATTAAATGGCCCGATCTTAATTCATACAATTACAGAAAAAGGAAAAGGTTATCCGCCGGCGGAAAGAGAAGTAACTCGATTACACGGAGTAACTCCATTCGATAAAATAACGGGCGAATCTCCGCAAAAGAATGAGCAAAAGCTGTCGTTCACAGAAATATTTGGTAAAGCATTAGTAGAAATTTGCAAAGAAAATCCGAAAGTAATAGGAATAACCGCTGCGATGGCGGATGGAACAGGATTAATTCAATTGCAAGAAGAGATGCCAGATAGATTTTTTGATGTTGGAATAGCGGAAGCTCATGCTGTTACTTTTGCATCAGGGATGGCAACGGAAGGATACATTCCGGTTGTAGCAATTTATTCGACATTTCTTCAGAGGGCGTTTGACCAAGTTGTACATGATTGCGCTCTTCAAAATTTGCATGTTGTATTAGTTATGGATCGAGGCGGTCTTGTTGGCGCAGACGGAGCTACTCATCATGGAGCGTTAGATTTATCTTTCCTTAGATGTATTCAAGGAATGGTAATTATGGCGCCTAAAGACGAACAAGAATTACGCAACATGCTTTATACAGCAATTGAATATAAAAAAGGTCCAATCGCTATTCGATATCCTCGTGGAATTGCTTTAGGCGCGAAATTAATGGAAGGATTTCAAAAATTAGAAATTGGCAAAGCAGAAACATTACGCATTGGAAAAGATATAGCATTGCTCGCTATTGGCAACATGGTGCAAAATGCGCTTGAAGCGGCGGAGTTGTTGAAAGAAGAAGGTATAGAAGCTGAAGTTGTTAATTTGAGGTTTGCTAAACCGCTAGACAAAGCTTTATTGAAGCAATTATCTCAACGAATAAATATTTTTATGACTATTGAAGATAATGTAATTCATGGCGGGTTCGGTTCTGGCGTGTTAGAAGCTTTTAGCGAACTCGAAATAAGCACAATAGCGGTAAAAATACATGGATTGCCCGATGAATTTATCGAACAAGGGACACCTGAAGAATTGCATCGGATTGTCAAGCTTGATCCTTCAGGTATTGCTGAAGTTGCTAAAGCACATTTAAGTTATGTTCAAAATAAACACAGCACAAATGATTAAGTAAATTATTGGATAAAATATGGAAAAAGCCCGTATCAGTATTGTTGGACTTGGCTCGGTTGCACAAACATTTCATCTTCCGATATTAACGAAGTTTCCGGATGTTGAAATTGTTGCAGTTTGCGATCAGGATAGAGCAAAAGCGCAATTTGTTGCAGATAAATTCAAAATTCGCCGTTACTACAACAATTATGAAAAAATGTTAACTATAGAACAAGACCTTGATGGCATAGATATCTGCACGCCAACAATGTGGCATAAAGAAATGGCTATCGCAGCTTTGTCAGAAAAAAATAATGTGCTTGTAGAGAAACCATTGGCACGAACTTTAACTGAAGCGATAGAAATTTCTGAAGTCGCAAGGAAAAATCATAAATCAGTTATGGTTGGAATGAATAATAGATTTAGACCGGATGCAATGATACTAAAAAGCTTCATCGAAGACAAAGCGCTCGGTAAATTGTTCTACGCTAAAGCTGGATGGTTTAAAAAATTAAATACTGAAAGCGCTTGGCTAACAAAAAAAACGCAGTCCGGCGGCGGAGTTGTAATGGATTTAGGAATTGTGATGTTCGATCTTGCATTCTGGATGATGGGATATCCGGAAGTTAAAGAAGTTACCGCCACAAATTATAAGCATCAAACAAAAGACGTTGAAGATTCATCTATAATTTATTTAAAAATGAAAAGCGGCGCTACATTAACTATCGAAGCAAGCTGGTCGTTCGAATCGACATCTGATTTCTTTTATTGCGATTGTTTTGGCACAGAGGGGAGCGGTTCGTTAAACCCATTTCGCATTGTAAAGCGTATGCATGATAATTTGGTAAATGTCGCTCCTGCCGCTACCGAATTGCCTCAAATCCTTTACAGAAAATCTTATGAAAATGAACTGAAGCATTGGGTGGGTTCTTTGCGTGGACTGCATCCCGTTATTTCTACTGTTGACGAAGCTGTTCATCGAATGAAGATTGTCGATCTAATTTATAAATCGGCAAAACGAGGTAAAACAGTTGCCGTAAAATGAGCTGTATGATTTTTGTTGTCTATTTTGAAATAAATAAACATATCTTTAAATGGCGCAGAAAATAATTGGAATTATTACAGACTTCGGCTTGCAGGATCAATACGTCTCTTCAATGAAAGGAGTTATATTATCAATAAACCCCAACGCCCAAATTGTTGATATAACACACAATATTGTGCCGCACCAAATTAAACAAGCCGGATTTATTCTTTGGTCGGTATATAAATATTTTCCTAAAGACGCAATTTTTATTTGTGTAGTAGATCCGGGTGTAGGAAGCAACCGAAGTATAATAGCTGTTAAAATAAAAGGGATGACATTTTTTGCGCCGGATAATGGGTTATTAGATTTCATCTTAGCTGAAAATACTTCAGCGGTAAAATTAAAAATGATCGATAAACTTGCGAACAATTATATTTTAAATAAAGTCTCTTCAACTTTCCATGGGCGCGATATCTTTGCTCCCATAGCCGCTCATGTTTCGAAAGGGCTTTGTATCGATAAAATTAGCCAAATTGTCAAAAATGAAAAAACAATATCTCCATTTATCTATACACGAAAAGACCGGCGGCGCTTTAGCATATTACATATCGATAGGTTCGGGAATATAATAACAAATTTATTGGCTGAAGATTATAAATCAATATCAAAAGATGTGAAGGCGATTTACGTTGGTGGAAATTTAGTTAAAAGGTGGGTGCGATATTATGAAGAAGCGCCGGAGAATACTCCTTGTTTAATTTTAGGCAGTAATAATCTTGTTGAAATATCAGTAAAGAATAAAAGCGCCTCTCAGTTTCTAAATGCAACTATCAGTACCTCGTTAAAAATATATTGACTATGAGCGTAACCGAAGACGAAAAATTAATGTTACGATGTATAGAACTTGCTAAACGCGGTTTGGGCAAGGTTAGTCCAAATCCAATGGTTGGGTGCGTTATTGTTCGTAACGGAAAAATAATTGCAGAAGGTTACCACAAGCAATACGGCGGGCCTCATGCAGAAATTTATGCTCTTCTCAATGCTGGCAAAAAGGCAAAAGGCGCAACTTTGTATGTAAATTTAGAACCATGCGTTCATTTTGGAAAAACGCCGCCATGTGTCGATGCAATTATTAAAGCTGGGATTTCTAAAGTAGTAATTGGGACTAATGACCCAAATCCGTTGGTGAACGGAAGTGGCGAAAAGATTTTACGAGCTAACGGTATAGATGTGAAAAGCGGCGTGTTAGAATCGGAAGCAAAAAAAATAAACGATAAATTTTTAAAGTTTATGAAAACCAACTTGCCGTTTGTTAGCATAAAGCTTGCGCAAACTATTGATGGACGCATTGCCGATATTGATTGCAGATCGAAGTGGATTACTTCAAAATTATCTAGAAAATATGTTCATAAACTTAGATCTCAATACGATTCTATAATGATAGGAGCAAATACCGTTAAATCAGATAATCCAACATTGACGGTAAGATTGATTAAAGGGCGCAATCCGTTGCGCATTGTAGTTGATGGCAGTTTGTCCCTTAAATCTTCGTATAAAATTTTCGATACAACGGTTGCTCCAACATGGTTATTGACTTCATCCAAAGTAATGAAACTAAAAAGCAGTACGGTTAATAAGTTCACTTCGCAAGGTGTGCGCGTAATTGGAATTAATGGTCCCACTCAACTTGAACCTTCTTCAATTCTAAAAAAGTTAGGAGAAGAAGGAATAACCTCTGTTTTTATTGAAGGAGGTGCATCGTTGGTATCGAGTTTTATAGGACGTGAACTTGTTGACAGGCTGTATATTATTGTATCTCCAAAAATTCTTGGCGGCGGATTAAGCAGTTTTATTTTAAGAAAACCAAAGTTGTTGGATAATGCAATTAAACTGTCGATTGAAAGAGTCTTTCAAATAGATAAAGATTTATATATAGAACTAATTATTAACAATAAACGGAAAAAATAGATATGTTCACTGGGTTAGTTGAAGAAACCGGATTAATCAAAGCAATTAAGAAAAAAAGCGGAAGTGTGATTTTTACGATAGCTGGAAAAAAAACTGTAAAAAGTCTCCGCATCGATCATAGTATTGCAATTGAAGGTGTTTGCTTGACTGTAATAAGGAATACAAAAACAACATTCGATGTTCAGGCAGTTGAGGAAACATTGAAGAAAACAACGCTTGGCGAATTGCGAGTTGGCGATTTAGTTAATCTTGAGCGCCCTTTATTACCGTCGGATCGGCTTGGTGGTCATTTTGTGCTTGGACATGTAGATGGAATTGGCAAAGTAGTCTCTATGAAAACGCTAGAAAGCAGTTGGATTTATTGGATTAAAACGCCAATGAAGTTTGCGCATCATCTTGTTCCTGTCGGCTCAATTGCTGTTAACGGGGTAAGTTTGACTATGGCAGAAGTTAAATCTGATTCATTTGCGGTTTCTATAATTCCTCATACTATAGAAGTAACTACGTTTAAAGTACTAAAGCCTGGCGATAGCGTAAATCTCGAGTTTGATATACTAGGCAAGTACATCGAACGTCTTTTCGAAACAAGAAAGATTGAATTAAAATGATTTCCAAATTGTCTAATTTTCCTTCTTGCATTTCGAGCCATTTTTTTCTATAATTGTAATCGTAAAACCCCACAGAAGGTGGGGCTTTTTTTCGTGTAAGGACTAAAACAGATGTATACTATAGCTATTACAATAGAAGTCATAATTGCAATTGTACTAATACTTGTTGTATTAATGCAGGCAAGCAAAGGCGGCGGATTAGCCGGAAGTTTCGGCGGTTCTAATATAGGCACAGTGTTTGGAGTAAGACGCACTTCAGATTTCTTAATTAAACTGACGCAATGGCTTGCAGGAATATTCTTGGTGCTAGCGCTTGTAATAAACTTATGGTTATTACCTCGTGGCGAGCAAATGAAGGAAAGTGTAATTCAGTCGGGCGTGCCTCCAACAGCTTTGCCCCCGACACAACAAGCGCCAATAGCGCCAGTTCCGGGTGGAAATCAGTAAATTTGCACCCATGGCTCAATTGGTAGAGCAACTGACTCTTAATCAGTGGGTTCCAGGTTCGAGTCCTGGTGGGTGCACTGGTTGTAAGAATATAGTCATAAAAAATTTTATAGATTTTAGAAAAAAGAATTTAGGAGATAAAAAGTGAACACAACGCCGAAAACACGGTTTCTTAAGCCGGCGGAGATTGAACAAAAATGGTATATAGTCGATGCTAATGGTAAAACATTAGGACGCCTTGCATCTAAGATCGCTCATATGTTGCGTGGAAAACATAAACCAGAGTTTACTCCAAATCATGATCTCGGAGATTTTGTAGTTGTAATAAATGCAGAAAAAGTAAAACTGACCGGTAAGCGTCCTGAATTGAAGGAGTTGTATCATAATACAGGTTATCCTAGCGGTGCGCGTTTTGAATCCGTAAAAGAATTATTAAAAATCAATCCCGAAAAAGTAATGGAGCATGCAGTAAAAGGAATGCTTCCGCATAATCGCTTGGGAAGAAAAATGTTTAAGAAGTTGAAAGTATATCGCGGATCAGAACACCCGCATAAAGCACAACAACCGCAATCAATATCTTTTTGAAGAAGGAATGTAATTCGATATGCAACATAGAATAGCAGTAGGGCGTCGTAAAAATGCTATAGCCCGTGTGAAAATAATTGATGGATCAGGTAAGATACTGGTCAATGAAAAAGAATTTGAAAAATATTTTCCGCTTGCAATTCAACGCGAAGAAATTTTAAAACCATTTCAGGTAACCGAAACATTAGGACGTTATGATGTAAAAGTTCGTGTAGATGGTGGTGGCCCGAATGGGCAAGCAGGTGCGGTTCAACTAGGAATTGCGCGCTCGTTGGTTACGTTAGATGACGATTTTCGCTCAGCTTTGCGTAAAGCCGGGCTTTTAACACGCGACCCGCGTATGGTGGAACGTAAAAAATACGGTCAGAAAAAAGCCCGAAAAAGATTTCAATTTTCTAAGAGATAATTTATACAAGCGGTTTGCGCAATTGCGACTGCTTATAACAAATAAACTAAACATATTCTCCGATTTAACCGGCAGTGTCCCGACGAAAAAGATCATAAGGATTCCGGAAGAAAATGACGAGAATAGAAGAATAACTGAAAGGAAATATTAAGTATGGAGCGTGTAGCGCTAGAAGCATTGCTTCAAGCAGGTACCCACTTTGGGCACTTGACTCGCCGATGGAATCCCAAAATGAAACCATATATTTTTATGGAACGCAACGGGATTCATATAATTGATTTAAAAAAAACGCAAGAAATGTTAGAGGCGGCGTGTAATGCTGTTTCGAATATTGTGGCAGACGGAAAGAAGCCGTTGTTTGTAGGCACAAAACCGCAAGCTTCTGATGTTATAAAAGAAGATGCCCAGCGTTGTCGTGCATTTTATGTTACAGAGCGTTGGCTTGGCGGTATGCTGACAAATTTTAGCACCATTCGTAAAAGTGTTAAGCGTCTTACTAATATCGAAAAAATGGAAACAGATGGCACGTTCGATAACATTACAAAAAAAGAACGGCTATTTTTAACACGTGAACGCGATAAACTTCAATCTGTTTTATCTGGTGTTGTAGAAATGTCTAGATTGCCGGGCTTAGTTTTTGTAGTGGATATAAAGAAAGAAGCTATTGCCGTGATGGAAGCCAAACGGCTTGGAATTCCTGTAGTTGCAATAGTTGACACTAACACAGATCCCGATCCAATTGATTATCCTATACCGGCAAATGATGATGCGCTTAAGTCAATTCAATTAATAACAAAAACAATTGCCGATGCTGTAATTGAAGGATTTGAACGCGCATCTGCAAAACAACAAGCCGAAGCAGAAGAACAAGCCGAAGTAGAAGCATCTGAAAAAAAGTAAATAATGGAAGGAACAGTATATGGCAGAAATTAGTAGCTCAGTTGTAAAGGCATTAAGAGATAAAACCGGAGCCGGTATGATGGATTGCAAACGCGCGCTGGAAGAAACAAAAGGAAATATGGATGAAGCAATCGAGTACCTTCGTAAAAAAGGAGCCGCTGTTGCAGCTAAACGCGCCGATCGTGAAACGAATCAAGGAGTAATCGAATCTTATATCCATGCAGGCGGTAGAATAGGCGCTATGGTTGAATTAAATTGCGAAACCGATTTTGTAGCTAAAACACCGGGCTTCAAACAGCTTGCACACGATATTGCAATGCAAATTACGGCAATGACTCCGCAATATGTTACACGCGAACAGATTCCACAAGAGGTACTAAACAAAGAATTGGAAATTTATAAAACTCAAGCTCAGAATGAAGGTAAACCTGAACAGGTTGCAGAAAAGATATCGCAAGGAAAGTTGGAAAAATTCTATCAGGAAGTAGTACTGATTGAACAAAGCTTTATTAAAGATTCTGGAAAAACTATAAGAGATATTATTGATGAAGAAGTCGCGAAGGTCGGAGAAAAAGTATCAGTTCGCCGATTTGTCCGATTCCATCTTGGTGAATCAAATTAAATCAAAATTAAATCCCGACACGTGTTCGGGATTTTTTTTAATATGGGGATTATATGGCAGAATTAAAATACAAAAGAATTCTTCTTAAGCTGAGCGGCGAATCGCTTATGGGCGACAAAGATTACGGCATAGATCAGAAAGTAGTGAACCGTTATGCAGAAGAAATTGCTTCTGTTATTAATTTAGGCGTTCAGGTTGGTATCGTTATCGGTGGAGGCAATATTTACCGAGGTATGGAAAACTCGACAGATGGCATAGATAAGGTTACGGGCGACCATATGGGTATGCTTGCCACAGTTATTAATGCCTTAGCAATGCAAAATAGCTTAGAGCGTAAGGGATTAAAAACAAGATGTTTAACAGCAATAAATATGGAAAGAATTGCAGAACCGTTTATTCGAAGACGCGCAATACGCCATTTAGAAAAAGGGCGTATTGTGATCTTTGCGGCTGGAACAGGAAATCCGTATTTTACAACTGATACTGCGGCGGTCTTACGTGCAATCGAAATTGAAGCTGATGTAATAATCAAAGGAACACGCGTCGATGGAGTGTACGATTCAGATCCAGAAATAAATTCCGCCGCAATACATATACCGGAAATATCGTATTCAGATGTATTAAGAAATAATCTAAGAATTATGGATTTAACTGCTATTACATTATCGAAAGAAAATAAACTGCCTCTTGTCATTTTTAATATGAATATTTCAGGCAATTTGAAGCGCGTTGTCTGCGGTGAATCTGTTGGTTCAAAAGTGGTCGAAATCTTAGAACGAAAATAATTACATACATCCTATCAACAATAAATGGAATGCTTATGACTAACTCGAAAGATATACTTCGGCAAGCTGAAGACAAAATGAAGAAAGCTGTAGAGGTTGTAAGGGAAGAGCTTGTTAAAATTCGGACTGGCAAAGCTACTACAGCTTTGTTAGACGGAATAAAAGTTGATTATTACGGAACGCCAACGCCCTTAAATAGAGTTGCAAGTATAAGTACACCGGATGTTCACACGCTTTCTGTGCAACCTTGGGAAAAAAACCTTCTTTCTATTATTGATAAAGCGATATTAGCCGCAAACTTAGGATTAAATCCTGTAAGCGATGGCGCTTTGCTGAGAATTCCAATTCCGCCTTTGAATGAAGAGCGGCGACGCGAACTTGTAAAACTAGTAAAAAAGTTTGCAGAAGAAGGCAAGGTTGCTATACGAAATGTACGGCGTGATGCTATTGAACACTTGAAGAAAGCAGAAAAAAACGATCACATGCCGGAAGATGAACGTAAAAGAGGGGAACAAGAAGCGCAAAAACTTACCGATAAATATATTAAGGATATTGATAGCTTAGTTACACTTAAAGAAAAGGAAATTATGGAAGTCTGATTGATCCCTTAAAAGAAACTTTTTTTAATCCCGATTCAATATTAATTGTATCGGGATTTTTTTTGTGCTCATGTAACATTGTAACTTGATTCTCGTATGAAAAAGCAGAAATCGTCAGAAAGGATCATTAATATGCCAGAACAAAAAAATCGTCTTTATAGAAGCCGAACAAATAAAATTATAGCCGGTATTTGCGGCGGGCTTTCGGAATATTTCAATGTAGATGTTACAATAATTCGTCTTTTATGGATTCTAATTACCTTTCTTGGCGGTTCAGGCATATTAGTTTATATAATAGCTTATTTTCTTATACCTGAACGACCAGTGGAATCTGGAATCGCAACTGAACAAGTTCGATCAGATTTTGCACCGGCAAGAATATTTGGTGTAATATTTGTCGCTGTCGGAATAATCATCTTACTTGACAATCTCGGAATTCTTTCATTTCATCGCTGGTGGCATCTAACTTCAGATTTTATTTTTCCAAGTCTACTTATTGTTATCGGAATCTACTTCCTGACCAAAAAGGGGAGAGGGACAATTATTGATGCACCTTCTAATAAACAGGAACCAGTTGAGCATAATCAAGAACAATCACAAACATCGAATACGAGTGAAAAAAAAGGGGGACAAAAAAGATTGCATCGTTCCGTGAAAGATAAAAAAATTCTCGGTATATGTGGAGGAGCAGGTGAATATTTTGATATTGATCCAACTATTGTAAGAATTGCATACGTTTTATTCACATTCCTTTCTGGAGGGATGGGATTGATTCTGTATTTCATTTTATATTTAGTAATTCCAGAAGCTGATATGGAACAGAAAAAGTAACGGGAGACGATAATGGAACCATCAATTCAAAAACGTTCAAGAGAATTTTCAGTATTTGGTATATTGTTGATATTAATCGGTGTAGGTCTTATCCTAAGTAAATTACATCTTCTGAATTATGGTTGGAAAACAATCTTCTGGATTTGCATGGGATTGGCTGGATTTGCATCTGTAATTCAAGCGTTTATCACGCGAAGAAGAGGTATGGTGTTTTGGGGGAGTCTTTTATTTTTTATCAGCGTTGCGATGGTATCCCACAGGTTGGCTTTGGTGGAATTCGTACCGTGGGATGTGCCTGCTACAATTTCCCTTGCATTAGGACTGTCATTCTTGATTCTATTTATGTACGAACCGAGTAGATTCGGAGTGTTGATACCAGCAATTCTTTTTTGTGGATATGGAACACTATACTATTTATGGTGGTGGGATATAATTGATTGGTTTGAAATGAAACACTATGTCTATACTTATTGGCCAGTTATAGTAATTCTTTGGGGACTTTCGCTAATATTCAAACCGAAAAAATAAGGTGCATTCATTTTTCATTTATACTTTAATAAATTAATCTGTAACCCGAATTCTAAATTTTTCAAACTTCAATCTACAATCATCAATCTACAATCTTCAATGTGCATCTAACCAATTCTTTCC
>JBBIII010000023.1:5921-29071 GCA_037446575.1 Ignavibacteriales bacterium | reverse complement strand
CATGCTAAAGTGAATATAATAACAAGCTGAATAAAAAGCTAAGTGTAAAAAAGAAAGTTCTATAATTGCACTATTAAATCTATTTGCTTTCTTTAGATTTAATCTTATGGATGATACGCTTAATAGATAAAACAACCGGGCATTGCCTGCCGTAATTTGTAACTCCTAGGAAAAGTAAAATTAAGATAGCGCCTAATCCAATCAGATTAGGTATTATTTCAAATGAGGTCAAAACTAAAATAATCCCAGCCATTACAAATACAATTATCCGCTGAAATGATAATTTAGCCATATTATTATGGCCTGTTAATTCTTCTGATCAGTCTTCTTTTTAAAAGTTGAAATCTTTAATGGTAGATATAAAGGACAGAAACCGACAAAGGATGTTAAAAGAAATATAACCGCCAATATTCCAAGTATAATACCAGCCGTTTCCGTTATTTGATCTGTGAAATATAGCAAACCGATTGTTAATGCGACTATAATTCGTAAGCCACGATCAATTGAACCCATATTTTGTTTCATAAATTACTTCTTTTTAAGTTCGTTAAAATTATCATTCTACATATTTGATGAAGTTATTTTAGAAAAGATTCTAGCATTTGCTCAGCGAATCAATTATGAAAAAGTTGCTCTTCATAGATAAGAATAAACAATTGTGAAATTACGGAACAATGAGTAAATACGAATCCTGCTATTTATCTGAATCTTTTTATCATCGTCTGCATCGTATTAATTGAAACAGAATAACTGAACAAAATAGAAAGGAAATAACAATGACAGAACATTTAAACGCAGAAACATTTAAGCAGAAGGTTTTCAATTACGAAAAAAACAGAGAATGGAAATATGAGGGAAATTTACCGGCAGTTATTGATTTTTGGGCTCCATGGTGCGGACCTTGCCGTATGGTTGGACCAGTTATTGACGAATTAGCTAAAGAATATGAAGGTAAAGTGAATTTCTATAAAGTCAATACAGATGATGAGCAGGAATTATCTGCGGCTTTTGGAATTCGCAGTATTCCGTCTCTTTTATTTGTTCCAGTAGGGAGCGAACCAAAAATGGCGATGGGCGCATTGCCAAAAAAGGAACTTAAAAGGATTGTCGATCAAGAATTGTTAACTAAAAATATTACTGTCGCTTAATTAAGTGTTTGATCAAATATCCGCAATCTTAAGATTGTGGCTACAAATTTCGAGTTTGCAGTTTAAGGGCTGAAAGTAATTTCTTCTCTATTGATGGCGTAAGTTTAGGCGTTGAAGTTTTTTGATAGAGCGCGACAATTCTTTTTAGGTTGGCTAAACTTGTTGTGCAGTTTGGACAATGTCGAATATGTTTTCTGATTTCTCTACATAACTGAGAATTGTTCGTCTCATCGAGATTTGCGCAAATATACTTTGCGGCTTCTTTACAACTAATATATTTTCGTTTTTTTGTTTTCATGTATTGATATAATCCTGCAATTGCTCTTGGAGAAAAATGCGAGCACGGCGCAACCTAGATTTAAGCGCTGGCACTGAAATCTTAAGAATTTTTGCGGCTTCTTCAGATGATTTTCCCTCCACATCTCTTAATATAAATGCAATCCGCTGGTCAATAGGTAGCTTTAATATTGCCTTGTCGAGATGTTCGCGCAATTCGTTGTTGATTACTTCTTCTTGCGGAGTGTCTTTCGATATCGGAATTACGTTTATTGGTTGTTTTCCTTCGCCTGTGTCTGTGTCATCAGCAGAGTCGCTTGCATCCAACGAAATTGTGCTTAAGTCAAGTTTCCTTTTCCTGCGCTTCATCAGGCAATTATTAGTAACTATCTGATATAACCAAGTGCTAAACTTTGCTTTTCCATTAAATTGGTTTAATTTTTTAAAGACATTTACAAATGTATCTTGCAGTGTCTCTTCTGCCTTTTCCTGATCGCGGCAGACCTTGAAAGCGAAACTATACACCGTAGATTCGTACTTCTTTACAAGCGCAGTAAATGCCCGCGGGTCGCCGCTTTTTGCTTTACTAACAAGCTCTAATTCGTTATCTATTGTATGTTTATTTATTTCATTCATTTAATTAAAGATAAAGAGAGTTCTTTTAAAGAAAAAGTACAAACTATGCCAGCTCTTCTCTTTAAAGAGTGACAAAGTATAACCAAACATTATATTTGATAACATAAAGCATCCTTTTCTAAGATTATTTATACCGATTTTTAACAAACGTAATTTGACATTCATACTTCTGGATTGTATAATAATGCTTAATAATTCCAAAGTATTATTCTTATGCGTATATACTTCTATTCGATTATTATTCCAGTTGTTTTTGCAAGTAGTCTTTTCAGTCAGAATAAAAAAGGGGGAGAAAAAGCGCTTGGTATGGAGTTCTTTTATACAATTGGGTAAATTCACAAGTGAATCGTTTGAGCTACCATAGCTTGACGTTAAATGGAAACTATTTTATCAGTCGGAATCTCCGATTGTTAGGAGAATATACTTACGATATTGAAAACAAAGCAAACCGATTTACTTTTGGAATTATTACAGCGTTCTAATAATTTATAAAAATGTCGGGCTTATTTAGTTAACTGAAAGCCCGACTTTCCTCTGATAGCACACTTTATCTAACCTTGCTTGTACATCGTTTTATCTCTATATTTTATAAGAAATCGAAAAAATCAGTTGAGAAAAAAATGATTAATCTTACACCAGAGCGATTAAATAAAATCCAGAATAATTTTACAAACAAGCGAATTGCTGTAATAGGCGATTTAATGTTAGATAGGTATTTTTGGGGCAAAGTATCCCGCATTTCCCCTGAAGCTCCAATTCCTATTGTAGAAGTTGCAGAAACATCAACGCGACTTGGCGGCGCCGCAAATGTTGCAAATAATATTGCTACTTTGGGGGGAACACCGGTGATGATTGGAGTTGTTGGCAACGATGCCGAAGCCAAAACACTACAATCTTTAGTAAAAGAGAAAGGATTCCCAACTGAAGGAATTGTAATTGACAGTTCCAGACCGACGACGATTAAAACGCGCGTTATCGCGCATGGACAACATGTAGTTAGAATTGATCAGGAAGAAAAGAGAGATTTAGACAAGGTCATTCAAACTAAAGTATTAGCGTGTTTGGAAGATCAAATAAAAACTTTGGATGGAATTATTATAGAGGACTACAACAAAGGCGTATTAACTAAAGAATTAATTTCTGGTATTATAAAATTAGCAAAGGAAAAAGTTAAGACGATAACTGTTGACCCGAAGTTCAATAATTTTTTCGATTATAAAGAAGTAAGCGTTTTTAAACCAAACCGCAAAGAAACAGAAGAAGCCCTTGGTCGACGACTACACAAGCAAATTGATTTTGAAGATTCAGCTCGGGAATTGCTTAATAGACTAAATGCGGAGAACGTGCTTTTGACTCTTGGTGAGAAAGGAATGATACTGGTTGAGCGAAATGGTACGCTTTCGCATGTTGAAACTAAAGCGCGGCATGTAGCAGATGTTTCAGGTGCTGGCGATACTGTCATTGCTACATTGACAATGGCTATGGTTGCAGGCGCAACTATTAAGGAATCGGCTACGTTAGCCAATTATGCCGGTGGAATTGTTTGCGGCGAAGTTGGAATTGTTCCTATTGAAAAAGAAATACTAATCCAAACTATTTTAAAAGACATAAAAAACGGACAAAATAACTTATGAATGGCGTTGTAACGCTCTCTGAATTAGTTGCTATTAGGAAACAGCTTAAGCAAACAGGCAAAAAGGTTGTGTTCACCAACGGTTGCTTCGATATTTTGCACAGAGGACATATCGAATATTTAACAAAAGCTAAAGAACTTGGAGATGTATTAATAGTTGGAATAAATACTGACGCCTCAGTTCAAAAATTAAAAGGTCCGCAGAGACCGATTGTAAATCAAGATGACCGTGCATTTGTTCTTGCTTCACTTCGTTTTGTAGATTATGTGTGCTTATTTAATGAAGAGACACCATATGAATTAATAAAAACTTTATTGCCAGATGTATTAGTAAAGGGCTCAGATTGGGCGGTTGAAAATATTGTTGGTAAAGATGTAGTCGAAGCCGCTGGCGGTGAAGTACAAACAATTGATTTTGTTCCTAATTGCTCCACCACAAATATAATTCAAAAAATCACAAACATTGTGGCGAAATAAATATTATTTAGTTGAACATTTTATCGTCCATTTTAATTTCTAAAATAGGTTTATAAGTGCGCAGGTTTTTCCGATTTATATATTACTCGTGCGGAATTCTCATCTTTATTATAGTCGCAGTTATCGGATATACGCAAACGCGCCCATTTAAAAACTATTTGCATAACCTCATACATCAAGAATCACATTCGGTAATTAACGGCAAGTTTGAATTTGGAGACATTAAAGGCAATCTAATTGCCGGATTTTCCGTAGGTGGTATTAAGGTAGGTGATTCGACACAAAATATTATTTCCGCCGAAAGAGTAGAAGTTAAATACGATATATTTGGATTTATTATTAAACGTGTCGGTATAAGTAACGCGAAAATTTTAAATCCAAAAATTCATATATATCGCTCAACGCAGGGTTCTTTCAATATCGAAAATTTATTAATTACTTCCGCAGTCGATACAACCCCGTCTGATTGGACGATTAATATTAAACGGGTTGAGTTAGCAAACGCAGAAATAGTATTTACTGATTCACTTTTATTAATGAGTCGAGAAAAACGTATAACTGAAAATCCGCCAGAAGGTGTAATTGACTATGCGAGAGTTCATCTAAAAAATGTTACGCTCGTAGCGTCGGCATTAATTGATAAAGGTAAGTATTCTTTTAAAATTCGTGATCTTTCTTTCCGTACAGAAAAGCCAGATTTTATTTTAAGCAAGTTGTCTGGTGATTTTATACTGGATAAAAATGAAGTTAGCGCAAAAAATTTTATTATTGTAACGAAACAATCTCATCTTCGTATAGATGCAGACCTGAAGGATATAGATATAACAAATATTTCAAGATTAGAAGAGTTGGAAAATAAAGAAATGTCCGTTTCGCTTCTTGCCCATAATCTTGAAACAAGCGAATTGAAGCAGTTTCTTTATCCTTGGGTGGATTTTCTTGATAAAAGCTATCGAGTTCGGATTAAAGCGGAAGGAAAATTTGGCAATTTTTATGTTGATCAATTATCTCTTCAATTGCCTCAATCAATTATTCAGTTGCAGGGACAGATTAAGAATTTGCATAAGCCAAAAGATTTGGAATTGAATATTAGCGGAGTGGATAACTTTATTAATCCGCAAGACTTACTAAAATGCTTGCCAGGACTTAACATTCCAGATTTGAAGTATCTAGGCACAACATCTTTTGCAATTACCTATAACGGACGTCCATTGGATTTCAATACGCAAATTAAAGCAAGCACGGCTGTTGGCGATGTTAATATAGATGGGAAAATGAAAATTAGCGCGGAGAACATTATTTATTCTGGTTCTATTGAAACGCGCTCGCTTGCATTAGGCGCAATTATCAAAGATGATAATATTAGCAGCAGCATCAATGCAAAAATTATGGTTGACGCTTCGGGCTTTAATTTGCATAAAATGACAGGGGTCGTAAGGGCAGAAATCGATTCTTCGTCATTTAATGGCTTATCAATCGGGAAGTCTGTGTTCATATTCGATGTTGCTGATGCGGTATTTAGATCGCATGTGCTGTTGTCATTAGGAAGCGGTAATTACGAAGTATCGAGCAATATTAAATTTATTAACGAAGATTCACTGAAGTATAGCATAAACGGGAGAATAAAATCGGTCGATTTGGCAGAAATAATAAAAGATAAAAAATATGACAGTGATTTGGCATTTGAGATTTCAGCGACTGGCAAGGTTGGCAGCATTATTAGGTCCGATACTATTGGTCTGCAATTCTATAGTTCAAAGTTCAACAAGAAAATTTTTGATGCTTCCAAAGTAAATATAATTCATAATATTATTGACAACGCAAATAGTTATATCAAAGTAACCTCTGAAATTGCGGATTTAGATGTTCAAGGTAATTTCTCTCCGAATTCGTTTATATACTTATGGGATAATTCATATAGAATTATCACAGAAGCTATAGCATACAGAATTAATTCACTCGATCCAATCGAAGCGACTATAATATCCACTTCGAACATAGCTAATTTTAAAACAGTGAACGTGCCGTCGTTGATTCCTTTTGACGCAAAATATAAGTTGAGTATAAAGAATCTTAAACCGTTCGGCATATTTTTGCATTTACCTATTTATGGCAATTGCTTGATTGAAGGTAATGGTGTTTGCGATGCGTCGGAAATTCAATTAAACGGCAAGTTACTTTCTTCACAATTTGGTTATCAAACCGAAGTCGACATATTATCTGCCGACAGTATAAAAATCCAATACCATTTTGCCGGTATCAAACCGCAAGGTTTTTTTGATTCTTTTAAAAGTTCTTTGGAGACAAAGTTTCAGAATTTATGGGTGAACAATCTTTTATTAAATCACATTGACGCGCAATTATTAATTGAATCAAATACAGCAAACATAAACGTAACTGCGTTAATTGATTCAACAGCACATATTAAATTTGGAGGCGGTGCAAAAGTAAATACAAATTTGTTAGAGTTCCATTTTCCAGAATTAAATGTAGAATTTGGAAATTATATCGCCAAGAACGTAGATACGATTAAGTTGGCAATAGGCAAAGACGGGTACAATTTCAAATCGTTTAAATTGGAACACGAATCAGAGGAAGCAGTATTATCAGGATATTTTAGACCGAACGGGAGTTCGGAGATTAGTTTTGCTTTAAAGGGATTCTTGTTGTCAGATTTAAAGCGGATATTGCATCGAACATCGTATGCTACATCTTCAACGCAATTCGGCGGTTTAGTTGATGCTTCAATCGAACTTCGCGGTAATCTTAATGATCCAAAAATCACTTTAGATTTTAACGCTGATGGCGTTAGGGCAGAAGATGTTCGGCTTAGCAAATCAAAAGTTCTCGGAAAAATAAATTCGCGCTTATATTACAATGAACACTTGCTTAATATTTATTTAAAGTTTTTTAATCAACCTGAAAATATACAAACTGAACCTTATTTAATGTTGGTAGGTTCTCTGCCTTTTGATGTTCGCTTAGCCCGAGAAGCGCCGCGAAAGTTAGAGGGAGAAGTAGAGCTTTTGCTTCAATCCACAGGATTTAATTTAGAATTCCTAGATCCATTTATTCCGGAGCTTTCGATTCTAAGCGGGACAATGACGTGTGATATGCGCATGAAAGGATTGATAGATGCTCCGAGTTACGAAGGGCAAATGTCAATCAGGAATACAAATCTTATTTTTAATCCTAACGGGATACAATATATACTAAATGGCAATTTTGTTCCGGATGGCGATCAAATTCGATTTGAGAATTTCACAATTCAAAACGCAAGAAAGCCGCGGCTAAACGTAGGGACAATGAAGATTACAGGCGGGTTCACTCTTCACGGATTGAAATTAAATCATTTCGACATTAAAGCGGATGGCGATTTGACGGTAATGACTGAAGACAAACGAATAATTGGACAAAAGTTATACGGTGATTTGTTTGTAGCGGCTGGAAAAGAGGGATTGCTTTGGCAAGGTAATTTAGACGCATCGCATGTTCGGGGGCAAATATTTTTAAAGTATGCCGATTTGGTTTTACCGCCAGAACGTGAAGCTGAACTTATAAGAACAGGTGTTATTAGTGTAATTTTTAATGACGATACTTCTAAACAAGTTAATAATTCGATAGAAAATAAATTTACAAATAACTTCGACAACAGAAAAAATCAAGCAAACGGGTATGTTTCTAACAAGTTTGCATCAACTATGTTATCATCAGCGACTACTAAAAGCTCTTTTTTAGATGGAATTAATTATGATCTGAGTATTGAAACACAAGGAACGACAACATTAAGGTTTGTCTTTAGCACTCAAACCAGCGAAGAGCTTTATGCCGATCTTCAAGGCAGATTGAATTTTAATAAAACAACGGAAATATCACGCATTACAGGACAAGTGCACGTTGGAGCACGTTCTTATTATAATTTCATTAAAAAATTTGATGCTTCAGGAAAAATATTATTTACGGGCGATATTTTAAATCCCGAATTGGACGTTGAAGCGAATTATCAAGGAACTCGTGATACGGCTGCAATTGGCTCATCAAGTTCTGTAGTTCAAATTCAATCTGGAGGTATTGTGGCTGGAACAAGCAGCGCCCCGCAAGTTTTAGTTACTCTTAAAATTACTGGAACCCGCAACGAGCCAAAGACTAAAATTATTTTACAAACCAAAGGATTTTCGGATAAAGATTGGGTCGCTTGGAAAGAAGGGGACGATGAAGCCAACGCTATCTCTTATATCATTACTGGTCAATTTAGAAACGAACTTACAGATCAACAGCGAATGGGATTAATTGGAACTAATCTCGGCTTTGCTCTTGCTTCAAGTATGGTGATGGGTCCCATAAGTGAAGCGGCGCGCAGAGCGACTTACGGTGTTATTCAATCAGTCGATGTTTTATATTATGGCGGACAAATGAGCCAATCTACCGACTTGCGCCTAACAGGGCAAGTAGGCGAAGCGGTAATTAGAGCCGGCGGAAGAGTGCTTAATGATATTGGAAACGCAAATGTTAGCGTTGAACTTCCTTTTAGTGCTATAGTTAATTCTGAGAGATATAGAAATCTTATACTTACATTAGAAAGGAGAGTTGAGGGAGTTCTCAATACAACTGAAGAACAACGCAGAGCATCTAATGGCGCTCGCTTATTTTATCGTATTATTTTTTAGTCAGCATATTAAATAGGAGTATTTTTGTCCAGTAATAAATTTAATGAGGACTTTGAATCTGTTCGTCAAAGAATTTTACAATTTCTTGAGCGTTACCCGAATGAAACATTCAAATCTAAAGAACTATCACGCCGATTAAGCATTCGCACGCAAAAAGATGAACAGGCATTTAAAAAAGCACTTCGCTCGTTGCAAGATGAAAGGAAAATATTGCGCATAAAAGGGAAAAAATACAGCCATCTCCACATAAAACAAATTATTCATGGAAAATTAGAAATAACTTCCCGCGGTTTTGGAATTTTTATTTCTGATAGTGATGGAGAGGAAATTTATATTCATCCAGATTATTTGGGGAATGCTGTACACGGTGATAAAGTTGAGGTATCGCTTTTTCCGCAAACAAAAAAGCAAAAAGAACGTGGAGCAAGAAGAGAAGGCGAAATAGTCAATATTATTGAGCGCGGTGAAAGTCTGTTTGTCGGTACGCTGGAAAAAGCGCATAAACAATTTTTTGTTGTGCCTGATAGTAAAAGATTTTCGCAAGAAATACTTATATCAAAAGAATGTTTGAATAATGCAAAAGAAAATGATAAAGTTGTTGTAAAAATAAAAAATTGGAAAGGCGACAGAAGGCGACCAGAAGGGGAGATAATAGAAGTACTCGGGAAGTTAGGCGAATTAACTGCAGAACTAAAATCTATAGCTCGTGAATTTCATATTTCAGCCGAATTTCCGACTGAAGTACAATTAGAAGCTAAATCAATTTCTGACAATATTGATCAATCTGAATTCTTAAAGCGTTTAGATTTGCGCGACCTATTTTGCTTTACGATTGACCCTGCGGATGCAAAAGATTACGATGATGCAATATCGTTAGAACATCTTCCGGATGGTAATTATAAGGTTGGCGTTCATATAGCCGATGTATCTCATTTTGTAATTGAAGGAAGCTCTATCGATAAAGAGGCGCTCAAGCGCGGTACAAGTGTTTATTTTCCTAATGGCGTTATTCCAATGCTCCCTGAGAAACTTTCCAATAAATTATGCAGTTTGCACCCTGGAGAAGATAGATTAACTTTTACAGTTTTTATGAACGTTTCGCCGCGTGGAAGCGTTAAAGAATACGATATTGTAGAAAGCATTATACGCAGTAAAAAGCGTTATAATTACGAACAAGTGCAGGAAGTAATTAATTTATTGCAAAATAATAAGTCGATTCCAATAAGGGAAGAACAATTTGTAAGCATAATACATGATATGTATAAATTAAGCACAGTACTAACAAAAAAAAGGATGAAAGAAGGAAGTATTGATTTTGATTCTGCAGAGGTAAAGTTTGAGTTGAATGAAAAGGGAGAACCTATTAAAATTATCAAGAAGGAAAGATTGGACAGCCACAGACTTGTAGAAGAATTTATGTTGTTAGCAAATCGAATTGTAGCTAAGCATATTGGGCTGGCAAAAAAAGAGGACCAATTAAAGCCCTTTATTTATCGTGTGCATGATTCCCCTGACCCAGATAGAATTAAAGAACTTTCTGCATTTGTAGAAAAATTCGGTTTTAAATTGAACATCGACGGTGGTGTTACGTCTAAATCATTGCAGAGACTTTTAGAACAAGTTAAAGGAACTGAAGTAGAAAATGTAATTAATGAGGTGGCTTTACGCTCTATGGCAAAAGCAGTTTATTCAGAAAGAAATATTGGACATTACGGATTGGCTTTCGATTATTATGCGCATTTTACTTCGCCAATCCGCCGTTATCCTGATTTAGCAATTCATAGAATTCTAAAAAAATATAAAAATGGAATTTCGCTTAAAGAACGAGAGTCGCTAAGAAAGCAGTTGCCTCATATTGCTAAACAATCATCCGAGATGGAACGCCTTGCAATGGAAGCTGAGCGAGCGGCAGTAAAAGTAATGCAGGTAGAATTCATGAAACGTCATTTAGGAGATGAATTTCATGCTGTGATTTCTGGCGTAACTCATTATGGAATTTTTGTGGAATTAATAGATACGCTTGTTGAAGGAATGATACATGTTCGTGATTTAACAGATGACTATTATATTTATGATGAAAAACATTACGCATTAAAAGGAAGACGAACTAACAAGCTGTATAGACTTGGAGATATGATAGAGGTAAAAGTATTACGTGTAGATCCTGAAGAACGCAGGATCGATTTTGTGTTGGTTAATGCGCACTGAAATTTGTTAAATTAAAAAACTTTGTGCTTATGGACTTACAACTCAGCAACTAATTTGCTTTTCCATGCGTTTTTTTCTAAAATATTTTAAAGAAGTTTTGATTAAAGGAAATAATGCCAATGTATAGATTTATAATTACAATTTTGCTTGCTCTGATTTCCATTATTGAAGTCGAAGCACAGAATTCAGTTTTTGGAAAAAATAAAGTTCAATATAAAAATTTTCAATGGGAATTTATTCAAACCGATCATTTTGATATTTATTTTTCTCAAAATGGATATGATATAGCGCAGTTTGCAGCACACGCGGCTGAAGTGGCGTACAGTTCAATTAAACAACTGCTTAAATATGATATAAACAATCGTATATCTATTATAATCCATAATTCACATAACGAGTTTCAGCAGACAAACGTAATAAGTGAATATTTGGAAGAGGGCATAGGCGGTGTAACGGAGCTTTTCAAAAATCGAGTCGTTGTTCCATTCGAAGGCAACTATAGTCAGCTTCGTCATGTTATTCATCATGAACTCGTGCATGCCGTTATTAACGATATGTTCTATGGCGGAACAATACAATCTTTAATATCAAGTCGAGCTCCTGTTCAGCTTCCTATGTGGATGAATGAAGGTATTGCTGAATATTCGTCTCTTAAATGGGATAATAATTCTGATATGTTTATACGCGATGCGACTGTTCATAATTATTTACCCCCGATAGATCGGCTTAGCGGTTATTTTGCATATAGAGGGGGACAATCGGTTTTTTATTACATAGCTAACAAGTACGGCGAACAAAAAATTGCGGAAATTTTTAACAGGATAAAAAGCGCGCGCAGTGTTGAAAATGGCTTCCGCGCCGCAATTGGATTGAATATAAAAGAGTTATCCGAGCGATGGCAAAAAGAACAAAAAGTATATTATTGGCCAGATGTTGCCAAGCGAGAAGAACCAGAAGATTTTTCCCACAAACGTTTAACTAATCACATAAAACTTGGGAATTTTTATAATACAAGTCCAGCCATATCGCCGCAGGGGGATAGAATTGCATTTATTTCTGATAGAAATGATTACTTCGATGTATATTTAATGTCCGCTTTAGATGGCGAAATTATAGATAAGATTATTAGCGGCCAGAAAACAAGTGATTTTGAAGAATTAAAACTGCTTACGCCCGGCATTACATGGTCGCCAGACGGTAAAAAAATTGCAATGGCTGTAAAAGCCGGCGAATATGATGCTATAGCAATTGTGGATGTTGAAACAAAAAAGAACAAAAAAGTTGAGTTAAAATTAGACGGCGTTTTTTCCGTTGATTGGAGCAAGGATGGAAATTATTTGACATTCATCGGCATTAAAACCCCTCAATCAGATGTTTATACTTATAACCTAACTACTAACGAGTTGAAAAATTTGACCAACGATATTTTTTCAGATGCTGATCCGGTTTTTTCGCCAGATGGTAAAAAGATATACTTTTCATCAGATAGAGGCGATTTTACATCACGCTCTAAAATTCCCGCCGACTTCAAAATCTGGAAATATAATTTTGAACAAACCGATTTATATTCAGTTGAAGTAGAGACCGGAATTATTAACAGAATTACATCTCAACCGAATGGAAGTAAAACTTCGCCTGTAGTATCGCCCGACGGTCAAAAACTTTTATATATAGCGGATATAAATGGAATCAACAATATTTACGCGTACGAATTAGATTCTAACAAAACTTATCCAATAACTAATTCTATAAGCGGAATATATCAGCTTTCGCTTTCTTATGACGGTTCGAAGCTTGTTTTTTCTTCGCTAAATGAAGCCGGGTTCGATATTTATTTGATGCTGCGTCCGATAGATAGGAAATTAAATGTAACGGAGCTTGAACCAACGGAATTTTATAAAATGAAGTATCAGCTTCCACGCGAACAAAGACCAAAACCAATCTCAAACGTGATTACCCAGACAGACACTATATTAGTCCGCAATAATATTGTGGTGATGGCTGATACGGTAGGAGTTGAAACGAGCGAAAGTAAAACGACTAAGCCGGACCTTTCGCGGTATATTTTTTCTTTTGAGTCGATGCGCGACACTACAAATGTTCCTCCTCCAATTTCTCAAGATGAGATTTACGACAATCAAGATGCAGATGGCAACTATATTCCGCGCCGGTACAAACTCAACTTTTCGCCCGATTTGATATACGGCGCGGCGGGATATAATTCTTTTTATGGTTTGCAGGGAAGCACTATTTTTGCCTTTAGCGATATGCTTGGCGATCATCAAATTATTTTCCAAACAAATTTATTAATAGACCTGAAGAATAGCGATTACGGTTTATCATATTATTATTTACCTGGACGAATTGATTGGGGTTTCCATGCTTTCCACAACGCGAAATTTTTATATTTAGGCAGTTATTATTCCTTTTATGATACTCTTTTTCGTTTCAGAACTTGGGGCGTTGGGGTGAATGCGTCTTACCCTATCGACCGGTTTAATCGCGTAGATTTTTCGTTAATGTGGTTAAATCTTTCGCGTGAGGATCTTGATTTTGGAACGCCTGCTCAAGAGCGATCGTTTGTTTTACCATTAATAAGTTATGTTAATGATAATTCTCTGTGGCAAGGCGGTTGGTTTGGTCCTAACAATGGATCGCGCTTCAATTTTACTTTCTACGGCACGCCAAAGATTAGTAATAAGGGTTTAGATATTCAAACATTTACCGCGGATTATAGAAGTTATAGCAAACTTGCCCGTGAGCTTGTATTTGCATTTCGACTTTCTGGCGGCATGAGCACAGGAAGTAATAAACAGAATTTTTTTATAGGGGGAACTGAAGGATGGATAAATCCTGATTTAGCACATAATGAAATTCCGATTTATGATGTTGTGGATTTTGCTTTTCTTACCCCGATACTTCCTTTACGAGGTTATAACTATGCGGAACAAATAGGAACGCGATTTGCTGTTACAAATTTAGAATTTCGGTTTCCACTGCTGAAATATTTGATCTTCGGCGCACTGCCAATTGGCTTTGCCAATATATTAGGGACTGCATTTATTGATATCGGCTCTGCGTGGTCAGATGCGGGTAAGTGGAAAGCATTTACAGCAGATCCAAATGATGGAAGCACTGTTACACGCGACCTTCTTATGGGCACAGGGCTTGGCACAAGAATTATAATTTTCGGTCTACCTTTAAGGGTTGATGTTGCTTGGCGATTTAGGTGGACAAGTTTTTCAGAACCGTATTATTATATTTCTTTTGGAGCTGATTATTAAAAAATGTAATTGAACTTCAGATTTCCATTTTGACTCGGCAAAAAAAGAAATCTGAAGTAATGTATTCTTTAATATTTTTTTGGCGCATTTAGAACGCAACGAACAGTATCGCGAGCTATCAGTAATTCTTCGTTTGTCGGAATTACAAATACTTTAACACGGCTTGATTTTAAACTAATCTCTCCTTCTTTACCGCAAATCATTTCATGGTTGAGTTTTTCGTCAATGTCGATGCCGAGCCATTGGAGGTTTGTGCATATATATTGACGAATTGGCGAGGCGTTTTCTCCTATGCCGCCTGTGAATATCAACGCATCGGCGCCGTTCATCTCAGCCAAATATGCGCCGATATATTTTTTTGCGCGCTGTGCAAATATATTTATTGCAAGCATTGCACGCCGGTCCTGGTGATCCTTAGCCTCTTCCAAAAGATCACGCATATCATTTGTTAATCCAGAAATACCAAGCAGTCCAGATTGTTTATTCAATAATGTGTCAATTTCATTCATTGACATTCCTTCTTTGTGGGAAAGAAATTCGAGCACTGCAGGATCGATATCGCCTCCTCGGGTTCCCATTACCAAACCTTCTAATGGTGAAAGCCCCATTGATGTATCGAACGATAATCCATTTTTTATAGCGCAAGCTGAGCAACCGTTGCCAAGATGCAGTGTAATCACATTTGTCTCTTCGCGCGTTTTTCCTGTTAACTGCCGATATCTGAAAGCCACGTATCTATGTGATGTGCCATGAAATCCATAGCGTCGTATCTTGTGTCGGCGATATAATTGGTACGGTATTGCATAAAGAAAGGATGTTTCCGGCATGGTTGAATGAAATGATGTATCGAACACTGCAACTGCGGGTATGCCTTGTCCAAGTAACTCCCGTGCCGCTACAATGCCCTTTAAATTTGCTGGATTGTGTAACGGAGCCAAATCAATGCAATCCTCGATACCACGTATTACTCTATCGTCAATTATTGTTGATTTTGTAAAACTCTCAGCTCCATGCACTACTCTATGTCCAACAGCGTAAATATCTGCGAGCGAGTGTATTCCCGGAATTTGTGCGTCTGCAGAAACAATCCATTTTATTATGTGATCCAGCGCGGCGCGGTGATCGCGAAGTGGAGCCGCATGCTTTACAGGAGATTTACCAGATGCTTGTAATGTAACAAGCGCTTGACTTCCTATGCGCTCTATTAATCCTTTTGCGAGTTGTTTATCGGCGTCTTTTTCGATCATCTCGAGATCGGTTTGTATTATCTGGAATTTTAAAGACGAACTTCCGCAATTTAGTACAAGTACGTTCATATTCTATCTTATTTTTGAGTGAAAAAAATTTCTGAAATTTGAAATTATTGCTTAAAACTTACTGCTTTGTTACCGAAAACTCAAGTTTGATATATTTTATTTTACGATTTTTTTCAATTATCTTCTTTAACGAATTTATATATTTAGCAATCCATTAATCATAAAAATTGAAAAAGTTCACATTAAAAAGTCTGCCTGGCGACCATCTACATCTCGTCCAACCTCAGAATTTACGCATAAATTATAAACACGATTTGAATGAAGCTCAGTATGAAGCTGTTACATCGCTCAACGGACCACACCTTATTATAGCCGGAGCAGGAACAGGGAAGACGCGAACAATTGTCTATCGTGTGGCATATTTAGTGGAATTGGGAGTTAAACCCGATTCTATTTTGCTTTTAACATTCACACGCAAAGCCGCTCAGGAAATGCTTAGAAAAGCGGCTGTTCTTCTCGATAGCAGGTGCGAACAAATTTCAGGCGGCACATTCCATTCTTTTGCGAATAGCATTCTTAGAAAATATGCAAGCCATATAAATTACGAGAATAATTTTACAATTCTAGATCAGTCAGATGCTGAAGATGTGATTAACCTGATACGGACGAAAATGAAATTCGATACACGCGAAAAAAGGTTTCCACGCAAAGAAACGCTTTATGATCTCTACAGTCGTTCTATCAACACAGTAACACCGCTAAAAGAACTTCTCGCGGCAGACTATCCTCAGTATCTTGAAATTGAAACTGAAATCGCTTCACTTCATAACGCGTTCGTAAAATATAAACTCGAACACAATTTGATGGATTATGACGATTTATTGTTAAACCTTGTGCATCTGTTAAGCAAGAATGAATCCGTCCGTAATGTTCTCTCCGATCGTTACAAATATATAATGGTGGATGAATATCAGGATACGAATAAATTGCAGGCAGAAATCTCAAAATTACTTGCCTCGAAACATCAAAATCTGATGGTAGTCGGTGATGATGCTCAATGTATTTATTCTTTTCGCGGATCCACAATTAAGAATATACTCGCTTTTAAAGATGAATATGAAAACTGCAAGGTTGTCAAACTCGAAGAAAATTACCGAAGCACTCAGCCAATACTGAATTTAGCAAATGAAATCTTGATACGAGGTGGAGCGGTGATAAGCGAGAAGTGAGTTATTGATTGTTTTATCTGTCTTTTTAATCTCACTTTTTAATTTTGACTTTAACTTAATTATGATGTATCAAAAAAAATTATATTCAAAGAAGTCTGGCGGTAGTTTGCCGCAGTTGGTTTCTTCACAAACAGAAAATCAGCAATCGAGGTATGTTGTACAGAAAATTCTTGAATACCGCGAGATGGGAATACCTTTAGAAGAAATAGCAGTGCTTTTCCGCTCTTCATTTCATTCATTTGATTTGGAAATAGAATTGGCGAAAGCCAATATTCCGTTCTTGAAGTTCGGAGGATTCAAATTTATAGAAACTGCCCATATCAAAGATGTAGTTGCTTATTTGCGTGTTTTAGAAAATCCGCGCGATGTTGTTTCATGGAACAGAATACTTCTGCTGATTGATGGAGTCGGACCCAGAACAGCGGAAAAGGTAATAGATGATATTCTCAAGAAGCGGGTCGGACTGACGAAGGAATTTAAAGAAGCAGTAACTGCAACTACAAAATTCTGGATGGAATACGGAGCTTATCCGGAAAATATCCGCAAATTATTTGATGTATTGAAAGAGGTAACCTCGCCGGTTCTTCCCCCATCAGAGAAGACATCGCATATTCTGAATTACTATGAACCAATTATGAAGGTTCGATACGAAGATCATCTCAAGCGTAAAAAAGATCTGGAAACATTTCAGAATATTACTGAAAGATATAAATCGGTAGATGAATTACTGGCAGATTTAGCATTAGAGCCGCCCAACGAAAGCATTGCAGATATCGAATCACCTGGCCCCGAAACAGAATATCTCACGCTGTCAACGATACATAGCGCAAAAGGATTAGAATGGAATACAGTATTTATCATTTATGCGCTCGAAGGAAGATTTCCTTCTATGCGCTCTGCTTCTAGCGATGAAGAGATGGAAGAAGAGCGACGATTAATGTATGTTGCTTGCACTCGCGCAAAGCAAAACCTAATTATTACATATCCAATGAACATTTATGATCGTGAAAGCGGATTAATTCTGACAAAACCATCGCGTTTTATTGAGGGCTTCGATGAGAACCTGTTAGAGTCGTGGGTTGTAGATTGAGTCTTCAAATAAAATGTGGCGTTCATATTTTACATGATGAATACAAGTATAAGAAAACGCAAATTATTTAATTATAAAATCGCAAATTGAAAATCACAAAATGTATCATACTCGCGGCTGGTGTGTCGTTCCGTCTGCGTCCTTTAACTGAGGATAAACCGAAATGTTTATTGGAAGCAGGCGGGATAATTATACTTAAAAGAACAATAGAGAATATTCTGAATTCGGGAATCAGCAATATTGCGATTGTGACCGGTTATCAAGCTGAAAAAATTAAAGAATTTACTAAATCAACTTTTCCTAATTTAAAGTTTAGATTTATTTTTAATCCGAATTATGCAAAAACCAACAATGCTTATTCGCTTCTACTAGCAAAGAGATTTCTCGAAAATAGAGATGGAAAAATAGACACAAACTTACTTTTACTCGATAGCGATATTCTTTTTTCATCTCAATTGTTGCCATTTTTTTTATCGAACAAAGAGCCAAATAAAATTGCGGTAAGAGTTACCGGCAATCACAATGAAGAAGAAATTCGAGTGAAGATAGCCGAAAATAATCGGATCATTTCGATTGGCAAAGAAGTTCCATTGAATAGTACTTATGGCGAATCAATCGGGATTGAATTGTTTTCTTTGAAGAGTGCAAGGATTTTATTTTCTACTCTCGAAAAAAGAATTCAAATGGGATCCGGAAGAACCGAGTTTTATGAATCAACTTTTCAAGAAATGATTGATAAAGGTGAAGAGTTAACGGCTGTAGATGTTAGCCCGTTCAATGCAATTGAAATTGATACATTGGAAGATTTAAAACAAGCTGAACAAATAAACTTCGATTGAAAATGTATTCATATAAAAAATCAATCAAATCGAATTATTCTGACGAACTGATAAATATTTATATAATAAGACCTATCGCGGGAATTTTTGTCTGGGCGCTTTACGATACTTCTGTTACACCGAATCAAGTAACTATTACTTCGATAATAGCTGGTTTGTTTGCAGCTCTATTTTATTTAGAAGGAACGCCTAATGCTTTTATTGTTGCAGGACTGCTTATTACGTTAAAAGATATACTTGATTCTGCAGATGGACAGCTTGCCCGGGCTAAACAACAATATAGTCGTGTTGGCAGATTTTTAGACTCAATTGGAGATTTCATTGTAAATTTTTTGGTGTTTAGCGCTATCGGCTGGACTTTATGTAAAACAAACAGTAGTTGGTATATAATGCTTCTCTCATTCCTCGCATTTGTTGGCATTACATTTCGAGTTTCATATCATGTTTTTTATCAGGTAAAATTTTTGCATTTGCATAATGAGTATCTGAACAACCGAACATCAGAAGAAATTTTAAATAGCGATTTGAAAAAGGGGGGAGCTGAACTTATCTTGCAAAGAATTTTTCAGCTCATTTATGGTTGGCAAGATAAATCTATAGCTTTAATTGACCGATGGAATCATAGAAATAATTCTTTTATTCAGGAAGAAAAAACTGAAATATATAAACGATGGTATTCAGACTATATTGCGCTACGGATTTCGAGTTTTCTCGGTCTTGGCTCAGAGTTATTTTTATTAATGATATGCAGTGTGATAAATGAGTTGGAACTTTATCTTTATCTAAACTTATTCCTGATGAATGGGATAATGGGAACGAGCATCATTTATCGCAGGTATTTATTAGCGAAAGGTATATAATTCATTTTTTTGGCAAGTATGCTAAAATAGCTTAAGGAAGCTTAGGCAGTGTTACATTGAATGCAAAATTTGTTTTAACTGTTTAAATCTTTTTAATTTTCCGCGTAATGCAGAAATCAGCATCCTTTCTGAAATCGGTTTCATTAAATAGTCATCGACCCCAAGCTCTTTGCCTGTTTGAACGAATGCATCGTCAGTTAGTCCGGTTAGAAAAATAAATGGCACTTCCCGCAAGTGATTGAATTGCTGAATTCTTTCATAAAATGTAAAACCGCCTATTGTAGAAGTTTTTAAATTTATATCGCATAAAATTAGGTCAGGGGTAAATTTACGTAAAAGAGCAAGCGCTTCGTCGGAAGTTGACAGGGCTATTACTTCAAATCCGTTTTCTTCTAAAGATTTTTGTATTAATTCTAAAAGCCTGGCGTCATCATCAATTATTAGTATTTTACTTGATTGTTTAGGTTGTATTGAATTAGAAATAGTTTTCAGAATCTGTTTATGCTCTTCTTCCGAAATTTTAAAAGTATTTCTTAATTCTATATAGGATATAGTGTCTGGTGTGTCAGTCGGATAAGATGTTATACTTTGGATAATTGCTCTTTTATAACATTCTAAGCGAACGTACTTTTCCGAATGGTAATGTTCCACGTCTGAAATTTCTAATAGAGCTTTTAATTTACTTAATTGTCGTTCTTCATTTTCAGTAAGAGCTCCATCGGACCATGCTTCTAGCATCGCTTGACGGTATGCCTCAAGTTCATAATTACGATTCTGTTTAACTGCGTCTTCTTTTTCTTTTTTAACTATCGTTTTAGTGTCATTATTTGAAATAATTGTATCCGAGTATGATTGTACAGCTGGAACATAAGAATCTTGGGGCTTAGGGTTGCAAGTTATTAAATGCAAACTATTTTTTATTTCTTTATTTGGCGCATTATTTTTTTTCGGTTGAGAACAGCGGCTTGATTGTTCTTTTTTTGATTGTTCTAATCGTTCAAATTCTGCTTTTAGGTTACTGATCCGTTCTCCTAATGCAAATGCATATATATTATTCGGATCCAAATCTTTAGCTTTTGCTACTTCGCTCTCCGCATTCTCTAAATCGTTCTTTTTAATAAATTGATCAACTCGTTTTAATATTTCATTAACTGCAATCTTTGAATAGTCATTACTTTTAGTGATTGACTGTTGCTTATTTATTTTTATTGAACCTTGTCCGTTCATCTATTTTACCTTATATGAATCATATAAATGAACATCAATAAGCGTTCCGAAATAAATATTGTTTTTGAGTGTAAAAGAATAAAACGATAAACGATTTAAATTAATAGAACTATAGTGTTTGTAGAAAAGTAATAATGAATACTGTCTACCTAAGCTCTTAGAAAATCACGGTTACTTATTATGCGCACTATTTAATTGGTTAAATCTTTTTAATTTGCCGCGAATGGAAGAGAGCATTACGTGCTTTGAAAATGGCTTTATCAAACAATCATCGGCGCCGGATTCTTTAACCATGCGCAATATTTCTTCGTTAGCAAAACCTGTGATAAATATAAATGGTATCCTCTGCAGATGTTTGTATTCTTGTATTTTTCTATAGAACACGATCCCATTAATAGAGGAAGATTTGAGATTTATATCGCACAGTATCATATCGGGAGTAACTTGACTTAATAATTGCAGAGCTTGATCTGAGGTCGGCATAGCATAAATTTCGAATCCTTCTTCTGCAATAGAACTAGATAGAAGTTTTAAAAATGGAATATCATCATCAATGACTAAAATTTTATAATATTGCTTTATTTTTTGATTAGGTTGATTTTGAAATTCTTTTATCTCTTGTCGATTGTTCCCTGATAGATTATGCCCTTGGTTAGATATGGAATTAGTGCGCTGTGCTTGCGTATAATCTGAAATTTGTTTGGCATTTATATCTTTACAGTATATCTTATCAATTTCATTTTTAATGAAATTATGTTCTGCTTCAGAAATTTCAAGTATCGTTTTTAATTCCTCTAACTGTCTTAAATCGTTTGGAGTCAATGGCCCCTTGCGTAGTGCTTCGATAATTGCATCTCGGTAAGATTTGAGTTCATAAGATCGATCGGTTTTGTTTTCTTGGATTACGTTCTTGTTTGTAACAAAATTATCCGTCTGCATTGAATAGTTTTTTTTCTGAGATGTAATTGAATTATTCATTGCATCTAATGGTTTTAAAGGGAGAGGCGTTTCTGGTAAGACGTAATTTTCTTTATTAAATATTGATAATGGATTTTTCTTGAACGATTCTTTTCTTTGGTGATTAGCACGTTTCAATTCTTCTTGCGCTTGGATGATATCCCCATTTTTCAATAAAATATCAACGCGCTTAAAAACATCGGTTACTTTTGCGCGTGCTTCATCTCGCGAGGAAAACTCGCCATTATGTTGAGGTATTATCCTATCTTTATTCATAATATTTATTCCTTATTATCGAGTAAGTACTTCAATAATTATTCCATAGATATTTGAGTGATAGGTGAAGAAAACGTAAAAAATCCTTTATTTTCTCTACATTCAAGCTATATTATATTTTACATTTCGGAATCAGAAAAAGTCTTATGAAATTTGTAGAATTGTAATTCGTTATAATTTGACCTTACATAACACGCATAAAAAGTATAGGAATAGCAAGTTCATATAATGCAATACTATAAAAGATTCATTTTACTTGTATATAATACTGAAAAGCGAATCGTTTATTTGGAAAGCGCAGTTGAGGCGGCGATTATCGATTTTGAACCTGAAGAAATCAACTCTTTAGCACAAGCATTAACAGTTGCGCCCGTTGTTATCACATCATCAACAAGTAAGCAAATTTTATTTTCTATTTTACAAAAAAGATTCGTTTTAACTTCAAAAGCATCTTCCATATTTTTATTTCGTTCAATTAAATTTAATTTAGTTTGCGTTTGTGTGTTACGTTTTCGCCAGAGAGCATCTTTTACAATTGGAATATGCAAAGTATCAGCAATCCCTTGCGCAATATATTCAGATTGGTTGTAGCCGCGTTCACGATATTTAATTTTGTGTAATGGAATTGGAATAATTATTTCAACCGAGATATTCCATTCGAGCATTTTATGGGCTATTCTTTTCCCAAGATCGTTACCGAGAGATTTATGTTCTTGATACTTTAAGGCATGAGTTATGTGCTGGAATGCTCCATCTTTTTCGAAAATAAAACATGACACCAAATCGGAGATATGACCCCCAGCCGTAAGTTTTGAATAAGTTTCTTGAAATAAACTATGCTCACGTGTAAGAGAAGGAATCGAATGCCAGCATTTTTGACAAACCTTGTTTTCTCTTTCATTCAAAGGCGTGTTGCAGGATATGCAGATGGGCGGATAAATAAAATCGAGAATAGAATTAAATGCTGATTTTAGAATGTTCAATGCTTTAATGTTCAATGTAGTAATGTTCAATTTGGTAATGTTCAATATAGTAATGTTCGATTTATTAAAGTCCGATATATTAATGTTTGAATTACAATTCTAAT
>JBBIII010000023.1:0-5821 GCA_037446575.1 Ignavibacteriales bacterium | reverse complement strand
TTGCTTTCCAACTTCATTATCTCGTCTCTTAATTCTGCGGCGCGTTCGAATTCCAAATCTTTAGCGGCGCGTTTCATTTCCGTTTTCAGTTCTTCAATTAAATCATTCTTCTGATCGACTGTTAAATATTTTGCGATGGTTTCTGAAACGGCAGTGGGTTTAAGTTTCTGGTAGCGTTCATCCCGCTTCATTTTAATATCTGCTATAGATGTAGCTGCAAGAATTTCGTCAACCGTTTTATAAATAGTTTTTGGCATAATATTATTTATTTTGTTGTATTCAATTTGTTTCTTACGGCGGCGGGTTGTTTCGTTAAGCATTCTTTGCATAGAGCCGGTAATATTATCTGCGTATAAAATTACTTTTCCGTTAATATTGCGGGCCGTGCGCCCGGCAGTTTGAATGAGCGAACGTTCCGAACGTAGAAATCCCTCTTTATCTGCATCAATAATTGCAACAAGAGAAACTTCGGGCAGATCTAATCCTTCGCGCAGAAGATTGACACCGACCAACACATCGAATTCACCGAGCCGCAAATCTCGTAATGTTTCGACACGTTCAAGAGCATCAACCTCCGAATGAATATAGCGCACCTTGATTGATAAATTTGATAAAAATTCGGTCAAATCTTCAGCCATTCGTTTCGTCAATGTAGTAACCAGAGTCCGTTCTTTGCGTGCAGTTCGTGTTCGTATTTCAGCAATCAGATCATCAATTTGATGTTTGCTCGGTCTAACTTCCACCTCCGGGTCAACAAGTCCGGTCGGACGAATAATTTGTTCAACTACAACACCTTTGCATTTTTCCAGCTCGTAAGGTCCGGGAGTAGCGCTTACATAAATAATTTGATTAACCATTTCTTCCCATTCTGGGAATGTCAGCGGGCGATTGTCTAAAGCTGATGGAAGTCGGAATCCGTATTCTACTAGTGTAGATTTTCGAGATCTATCACCTGCGTACATACCTCCAATTTGCGGGACAGTAACGTGCGATTCGTCAATAATCGTAATGAAATCTTTTGGGAAATAATCTAATAAGCATGAAGGGCGCGATCCCGGAGGTCTGGCAGCAAGATGGCGCGAATAATTTTCGATTCCCGAACAATAGCCAACTTCGCGGAGCATTTCCATATCGAAGCGTGTTCGCTGTTCGATGCGTTGAGCTTCAACAAGTTTTCCCATCTCTCTTAGTTCATTTGTGCGTTCTCGTAGTTCAGTATAAATTCCATTCATAGCGCGCTCGATGGTTTCGCGCGAAGTGATGAATTGTTTTGCCGGGTAAATCATTTCGAATTCTGTTTCACCTAAAATATTTCCTGTAACCTTATTGATATAAGAAATTTTTTCGATCTCATCTCCAAAAAATTCTATGCGGATTGCTTCTTCGTTTTCATAACTTGGAATAACATCAATCACATCGCCGCGCACACGGAAAGAGCCGCGAGCAAATTCATAATCGTTGCGCGAATATAATAGGTCAACTAATTTTTTTAATAAATCTTGCCGCCCAAGTTTCTCGCCTTTTTTTAACATCAGAGTTTGGCTAATCCATTCTTCAGGCGCACCGATGCTGTAGATACAGCTTATCGAAGCAACTACTATTACATTTGAATCGCCGCTAAGTAAGGCGCTTGTTGCTCGCAATCTCAGTCTATCTATTTCATCATTTACGGAGGAATCTTTTGCAATGTAAGTATCTGTTGTTGGGAGATATGCTTCCGGCTGGTAATAATCGTAATAGCTTATAAAGAATTCAACGCGATTTTTTGGAAAAAAGGATTTGAATTCGGCGTATAACTGCGCCGCCAATGTTTTATTATGCGACATTACAAGAACCGGTTTATTGATCTGTGCGATTACTTGAGAGATTGTAAAAGTTTTGCCGCTTCCGGTAACACCAAGCAAAGTTTGATGTTTATCGCCGCGTTTCAATCCTTCCACTAATTGGCGAATAGCTTCAGGTTGATCGCCGGATGGAATAAGGTCGGTTGTTAAAATAAAAGACATTTTGAGGATTTACTGATTTTGTGATTTTCGATTTAGTGATTTTGTAAAGTGCAATATAATAATCTACAAAGTTTTAATTTAATACTTTGAAATTGGGACCTAACTCTTTGAGCATTTTAAATATACGACATTGCCATCAGGTGTTCAAATTTAGATAAATAAGTTTTTTGATTCTTGACACTGCCTCGTTTTTCCCGTAATATTCAACGCAAGAATCACATTATCATCAATGTTTATAATAAATGTTAAAAATATTATTCGTTTGCTTTTGTTGGCTGGAATTTTTTTCTTAACAAGCTCGGCTTCGCTCTATAGTCAATATTTAGTAGATAGGTGGACAACAGCAGACGGCCTGCCGCAGAATTCCGTTAATGCAATTATTCAGACTCGTGATGGTTATTTGTGGATTGGCACCTATGGCGGACTTGCACGATTCGATGGGATAAATTTTGCCAGGATAGATGATAATAAAGGGCTAAATTCAAATAGAATTCTTGCTCTAAGTGAATCGCATGATGGCGGAATTTGGATTGGAACTGAAGGCGGTGGTGTTGCAAAGTACAAAGATGGAGTATTTACAAATTACGGAAAAGAAAACGGATTGAGAGATGAAGTAGTTTTCGATATAAGAGAAGATAAAGACAGTTTAATTTGGATAGGCACGCGGAATGGTTTTCAGTGTCTACGTAACGGTAAAGTTTGTCCGCATATTGACGAAAACCAATTCAAAAATATACCGGTTCGTAGTTTCTTTATAACGAACAAAGGAGATATATATATTAATTCGGATAATGGTATTTATAGAATCGCAAAGAATTACATTAAACCGATCAACATAAAGAAATCAAATCTACCCCCATCATATTTGTTTGAAGATAAAGATGGCGGCGAATGGCTGCGATTGCCAAATGGTTTAGAAAATAGATCGAAAGCTACAACTCGTGTAATTACATTCAGAGATGGATTGCAGGAGGATTTTATAACACAATTTTCTTGCGATAAGGATGGCGTGTATTGGGTGGGGACAATCACGAAGGGCGTAAGCTATGGAAAACTTAAGTTATCTAAGAAGTTAACAAGGTTACAATTAGTTGAGGATGAAAAAGATTTAAAGATACAGAAAATATTTATTGATCAAGAAGGGAACCGTTGGATTGGAACAGATGGAGAGGGTTTATTTAGGATAAAAGATAGAATAATTGATGTAATTGGCAGTAAGGAGGGTTTAAATCATAGTATTATAGAAGGCGTATTTGAAGACAGCAAAAAAAATCTATGGATATGCACAAACGACGGCGGATTGTACAAACGAACAAAAAATAAGTGGCATCGGTTTACGGAAAAAGAAGGAATTAATTCACGATATGTTTGGTCGGTTGCAGAGGATAAAAGCGGTGCTATTTGGGCTGGAAGTTATGGCGGCGGTTTATTTAGATACCAAAATGGAAAGTTCATAAATTATACGACCGCGAATGGATTGAATCATAATGTTGTTCTAGCTATATATTGCGATAAAAGCGGTTCGATATGGATAGGGACAGAAAACGGAGGAGTGAATATTTTAAGGGATGGGAAATTTTATTCCATAAGTGAAAAAGACGGATTATCGAATTCAAGCGTTAGAACGTTTCTAGAAGATCAAAACGGCGGGATGTGGATTGGGACAATTGACGGATTGAATTATTATAAAGCCGGCAAGATTAAAGTATTTTCAACACAAGACGGACTTTCACACAATTATGTTCGTTCGATTTACGAAGATGCGGAAGGCGTCCTTTGGATAGGAACCTATGGCGGAGGATTAAATAGGTATAAAGAGGGTAAGTTCACTAAAATTAAAATGGAAAATGGTTTGTTTGATAATATTGTTTCGGCAATCTTAGAAGATGAGAAACAAAATTTTTGGATGAGTTGTAATCGGGGAATTTATCGCGTAAGTCGGCATGAATTGAACGACTTTGCCGATGGGAAAATTAATTCTATACTCAGTATTGCATATGGCACAGCAGATGGGATGTTAAGCGAAGAGACGAATGGCGGATTTCAGCCGGCGGCATGGAAGACATCCAATGGAGAGCTGCTGTTTCCAACAATAAAAGGATTAGCTTTAATCTATCCGGAGAGAATAAAAGAGAATACCGAGCCACCGATTGTTCATATAGAAAAAATATTAGTTGAACAGATAGAAGTACCAATAAAAACACAAATTGAAGTTCCGTTTGATAAGCAGCAAATAGAAATTCATTATACAGCATTGTATTATTCAGATCCGAAACATATTACTTTCGAATATAAGCTTACCGGAATAGATGGCAAATGGATCAATGTGGGAAATCGCAGGGCTGTGTATTTTTGGGATCTATCGCCTGGCAAATATGAGTTTGAAGTTAAAGCGATAAACAAATATGGAATAGTTAACAAAGAAAGTAAGTCCATTAGAATAATTATAGCGCCACCAATATGGAAGACATGGTATTTTATTCTGTTTGTTATTGGCTCTTTTGCGCTGTCGGTTTTTTTTCTTATGCGTAGAAGAGAGCTAAGACGCCGCCATGAAGCATTGCTTCATAAAAAATATACTCACCAATTGTTGGATACAATGGAGTTAGAAAGAAAACGAATTGCATCTGAGCTGCATGATAGTATTGGTCAGGAGCTTTTAATAATAAAAAACAGGGCTATGTTAGCTTTAGAAGATTTAAAAAATAAGAAAAACGTCAAGGAAGAGCTTGAAGAAATTTCCGAAGCCGCATCGCAAGCGATTCAGGAAACACGGGAAATTTCATATAACTTGCGTCCGTATCAAATAGACAGGTTGGGATTAACAAAATCAATTGAATCATTGATAAAGCGCGCATCTCAAGCAGCGAATGTGAATTTTGAACTTAATATGGAAAATATAGATAATGTAATTTCGAAAGAAATGGAGATTCATTTTTATAGAATAATTCAAGAATGCATCAATAATATTATTAAACATTCCGGGGCGAATAATTGCAAGGTTACGATAAAGCATTGGCATGAGAGAATTAATATTGACATTGAAGACAATGGTAGAGGATTTGATATAGAATCAGAAAGTAAAAGCCCACAAGGTTATGGAATACAGGGTATAATGGAGCGCACGCAATTCCTTGGCGGCAAAGTAAGAGTAGAATCAGCGCCTGAAAAAGGGACACGCATATTATTGACATTTGTTACAAATGAGAAATCAAATGGCGAAAAATAAATTACGAGTAATTATAGCGGACGATCATCCGGTTTTCCGCAAAGGATTAATACAAGCGATTGGAACAGATCGGTTGATAGAAATAGTCGGCGAAGTTAGCGACGGACAGCAAGCTTTGCACTTAGTTGAAGATTTGAAGCCGGACGTAATAGTGCTCGATATTGAGATGCCGCATATGAATGGCTTGCAGGTTGCAAAGGAAATTGTAAAGAAGAAACTTCCTGTTGAAATCGTTTTTCTGACAATGTACAAAGACGAGGATATGTTTAACGAAGCGATAGATATTGGTGTAAAAGGATATGTATTAAAAGAGAGTGCGGTTGGCGATATTGTGAACAGTATTAAAACTGTTGACACTGGAAAATATTATCTAAGTCCAACAATTTCTGATTATTTAGTTAGTAGAAGCGATCGTGCTCGCTCATTAATAAAGAAGAAACCACAGTTAGAAAATCTTACTGTTACCGAACGGAAAGTTTTACGGATGATTTCCGAAAATAAAACCAGCAAGGAGATTGGAGAATTATTAAAAATCAGTTACCGAACTGTCGAAAACCATCGCTCAAATATATGCAACAAGCTCGAG
>JBBIII010000022.1:12557-29155 GCA_037446575.1 Ignavibacteriales bacterium | reverse complement strand
GGAAGTGTAGATACAACAATCAGAATTACTTATAAAAAAGATACTGCTTTTACAGTTAACAATTTAAGGATAATCATTCCTCCAGAATTTTCTTGGTCAAAAAATTTAACCAATGTTAACTATACAAATATAACAACTAACGCAAGTATATCTGGTGATACGATTTATTTTAGGGAAATAATTTTTAATGCCGATTCAACAGTAATTACAATCTCACCGATTACATCGGCAATTTATACAGGTTATTATAAATTTAGAACTCATTCTGGTTCAGCTGGAAATTATGGTGATGTTGCCCCGATTCCAGTAATTACTGTAAATGGAGCGCCTATTTCTATTTCGGAAGTAAAAGTTAATGATGCAAACGGCATCTCTACTAGAATTGGAAATCTTGTTACTGTGCGCGGAATTATTACTGTTGGTAATGAACTTGGAAGTCCGAGTTTTATTCAAGATAACTCTGGCGGCATGTCTATTTATGGCACAACATTTTCAGCCGCTGTTAAAATTGGTGACGAAGTTCAGGTTACTGGGAGAGTTACACAGTTTTGGGGTTTAAACCAAATCGAAAATCCTGAACAATATTCTATTCTTAGTTCGAACAATTCTGTTGAACCGACAATTGTTACACCGTCGCAAATTTATTTTGATGGCGCAGGTGGTGTTGAAAATTACGAAGGCAAACTTGTGCATCTTATTGGTGTTACTGTTAAAAATTTAAATGGAACACCAGTATCAAACTGGACGGCAAATACCAACTATCGGTTGATTGGTGCGTCGCTAAGTGATTCTGTTCAATTGCGTATTGATAATAATACAAACTTGGTTGGTGGTGTAGCTCCAGCAGGAACATTTGATTTGATTGGAGTTGTTGGGCAATATAAATTAACGCCGCCGTTTATTGGTGGTTATCAAGTAATGCCGCGTTCAACTGTTGATATTATGTCAACAGGTCCACTGTTTTTAGAATATCCCGAAGAAACTTCTATAGATTCAGCTTCGATTACTGTAAGCTGGAAAACGATTAATCCCGGCACATCGCGTTTGCGCTATGGAGTAACTAATAATTATGAATTAGGAGTCATCTCTCCGGATAGTGAACTAAGAACGACTCATTCAGTAAAAATATCCAACTTAAATGCGGCAACAATCTATAATATTCAGGCATTTTCAGTTTCTGGAACGGATACAAGTTTTGCTGGAAATTTAATTGCTAGCACAGCTTCCAAATTCCCGACAACAGGAAAGATAAATGTCTATTTTAATAAATCAGTAATTACAAGCATTGCGACTGGCGAGAGCGCTATTGGAAATTTTGATTTAACTTCGAAAATTATCGAACGGATAAATTATGCTAAATGGTCAATTGATGTGGCTTTATATAGTTTAAGCGGAACTACGGGGGCAAATATTGCCAGCGCCTTAGTTGATGCAAAAAATCGCGGCGTAAAAGTTCGAGTCATTGGCGAATATGATACAAGAACTACAGCACCTTGGACAACTTTAACTAATAATGGCATAACAGTAATAAGAGATAATTATGGCGCAAATGATGGAGCGGGTTTGCATCATAATAAATTTTTTGTGTTTGATTACCGAGGTGGTGCATTTGACAGCATTTGGGTTTGGACAGGATCTTGGAATCCAACAGATCCTGGTACCAATGACGATAGACAGAATATAATAGAATTTCAGGATGTTGCTTTAGCGGGTGCGTTCACGCGCGAGTTTGAGGAAATGTGGGGAAGTAATACAGACACGCCTAATTCTTCGGCGTCGAGGTTTGGTTCGAGAAAAATTAATAACACACCGCACAAATTTGTAATTGGCGGAGTTCCTGTTGAGTGTTATTTCAGTCCGAGCGATAGAACTACTTTCCAGATAGGAAAAACATTAGGAAGAGCGCAAGGTTCTATCAATGCCGCCGTTATGTCATTTACTAGAAAAGAGCTTGCCGATTCAATAATTGCGCAGAAAAACAGATTCAGAAAAACTCGAGTGATTATGAGTAACAACACAGACGATGGAAATCAATATAGTTATTTACTGGCTAATGGAGTTGATATTCGTTTAAAAGTCGGCACAGGGCTTCTTCACCATAAGTACGCTATTGTTGACGCTGAACCGCATGGTTTAAATGCTTATGTCGTTACTGGCTCGCACAATTGGTCAAGTTCAGCGGAAACTAGAAACGATGAAAATACAGTGATAGTGAGAGATAATAGAATTGCGAATCTTTTCTTACAGGAATTTGCCGCGCGTTACTATGAAGCTTACGGCGGCGATTCAATTAAAGTAAATGTTTATCAGGCGGGAAGTGGAATACCGGTGGTTTATAAGCTTTCTCAAAACTACCCCAATCCATTTAATCCGATTACAAATTTTGACATGCAATTACCCAATTCTGGATTAACAATTGTAAAAATCTATGATGTTCTCGGTCGTGAAGTGGCGGTTTTGTTAAACGAAGTAAAACCTGCCGGGACGTATAGAATTACTTGGGATGCATCCGCGTTGCCCAGCGGAGTGTACTTCTATAAATTGGAATCTGGTAATTTTAAGAGTACTAAGAAAGCATTATTATTGAAATAAAATTTATTTAGATGAATTTTTCTATGATCAAGATGTTATTAAGCGAGTGTTTTTTTGGAGTAGAGGTCAGTATGCTTATTATTCAGTCAGTCATTTTCCTACAATGGCTAATTGACTTTCCGCCCTCTATTTCATAACTTGTTTTGCCATAATAAGTTATGGCGGATAAAGATTTTTATAAAAAGGAGAAAGGTTGTTAAACAAAGAAAGCTGTTTATAAACCTTTGAATGATATGTCTAAAACAACAAAATGGATTATAGGAATTCTCGTCGTATTGATAATGCTGTTTGGGTTATTTGTGTTGAGTTTGATTGCTTGGATTTTTTCTGACGAGACAGACGATTCAATATCGACAAGCGGAGAAAAGGTAGCGATTGTCGAGCTTAAAGAACCAATTTTAGCTTCTGATGAAATAATAAGACAGATTAAGAAGTATCGTGAAAATAAATCGGTACGTGCAATTGTTTTACGTGTGGAATCTCCGGGGGGAGGCGTTGCCGCAAGTCAGGAAATTTATGAAGAAGTGAAAAGAACTCGAGACTCAAGCAAGCCAATTATTGTTTCAATGGGTTCTATGGCGGCAAGTGGTGGTTACTATGTATCGTGCGGGGCAAATAAAATTGTGGCAAATCCAGGCACGCTTACCGGTAGTATCGGTGTGATCTTTCAATTTATACACTTCAAGCAGTTGATGGATAAAATCGGCGTTGATCAAACTACGTACAAAACTGGCAAGTTCAAAGATTCCGGTTCGCCTTTCCGAAGAACAACTGAAGAGGAAAATAAGTACTTCAACATGCTTATCGCAGATGTTTATGATCAATTTGTAGAAGTAGTCGTAAAAGAACGCAAATTAGATCGAAAATATGTTCAAAAATATGCAGATGGTCGAATTTTCACAGGCAAGCAAGCATTTGAGTATAAATTTGTAGATACGCTTGGAACATTAGAAGATGCAATTAAAATTGCGGCAGAAATGGGGGGGATAAAAGGCAAACCGAGCATAGTTAAGGAAATAAAAAAGAAAACATTGGTTGAGCGTCTGATGGGTGATGCTGTCTCAGAAATATCAAAGATTCGTCAAGAATTTTTAGAACAGCCAATAGTGCAATATCGATATAAATTTCCGATTGATTGAAGGAGCGGGTAAAATGACAAAGGCAGATATAGTAGATGTGATTTCATCGGCTACCGGTTTGACAAAAGTTGAGACAGAAGCTGTTGTTGATGGATTTATCACCACTGTAATAAATGCGATGAAAGACGGCAAAAATATAGAAATTCGTGGATTTGGAAGTTTTAAAGTGAAAAAGAGAAAAGGAAGAATAGCTCGTAATCCGCGAACAGGCGAGCAAGTAATGATTGATGAACATTATGTCCCGATGTTTAAGGTATCTAAAGAGATGAAGCAGATCGTTAATTCGAATTTGCAAAAAAACATTGAATAAAATTTTTTAATATTTGTGCATGTGCATGAAGAAATAGCAATGGTCTTTGAAATCAGTTATGAATGTAAAAGTTAGTATCTAAGTACAATTAAAAGTAAAACAAAAATAAAAAAAAAGAAGTTAAACTAATAGAAAGGAGACGCAAATGCCGTGTGGACGTAAACGAAAGCGTCACAAAATGGCGACCCATAAGCGCAAAAAGCGCCTTCGGAAGCAGCGTCATAAGAAGAAGAATCGTTAGAAAAAATGCTTTGCCTGTTGCATAAGGCGCAGGCAAAGCGCTTTTCTTGATTGTAATATGATTTGAAATAAAAAAAATCAATAAAACTTATAGAAATATTTTGGAGATTTATATTATGGCACAAGAAAAAGATGGAATGGCGAAAGGATTAATTGTTGGATTCTTCGCAGGCGCAGTAGTTGGCGCGGCGATAGCTTTGCTATATGCGCCAAAATCGGGTAAAGAATTAAGAGCCGATTTAAAAGAAAAAGCAGAAGATGTGATCGAGGATGCGCAGGAGTATATAGCACGCGCCAAAACGAAAGCCGTGGAGATAATAAATGAAGGAAAACAAAAAGCGGCTTCGTTAGTGGATGATGCAAGACGCCGAGCAGACGATATAATGGGCGATGCAGATAGAATTATAAGTGACGCCCGAAAAAATGAAAACGCAAAAAACGTCTAATTTTTTAATTACATAAAATCAATATCACTCTACTTTTAAGAGGGGAATAAGATTGGAAACTCTAATCCAAATAGGGCAATTATTATTGCTGTTAAGCGCATCAGCGCTCTGCGTCTATTTAATTATTTCTTTAATTCGGTTTAATGATTTAATAAAAATATTTCAGCGGGAAATTATAGACTTGAACAAGAACCTGAAGCCGATATTAGAAAATCTAAATACAATATCTGATAAGCTTCGAATGATTGCTTCGAAAATTGAAGATCAAGTAAATATGACGCACGGAGTGTTTGTAGCTTTTAAGCGTATTACAGATAATATCACCAGATTCGAAGAGCGTATCCAACAAAAATTGGAAGAACCGCTAATGCGCGTAAGTTCATTATTTAGCAATGTAATAAATAAAATCATTTCGCTGTTTACGCGTCGTACTCAGGATATTTGGTAAGTGTATAGATTTGAAAAAAACTAAGAAAGGTATTAGCCGCCCGCCTCGTTATCTATTCGCTATGTTCGTTTTTCAGAACGACCAAGTGTAAGAGTCTGTCGGCTTTTTTTTATTAAAAGGAGATTAAAACGTGCCTAAAGCAACAGGAAAAGAATACACAATTGAAAAAATCCGGAATATTGCGCTCATCGGTCATGGCGGTTCCGGAAAAACAACAATGACCGAATCGTTAATGTTTATTTCTGGAGCCGCCGCCCGTATGGGGCGTGTTGAAGATGGTTCTACAATCTCGGATTATCATCAAGACGAAATTGAAAGAAAAATTTCTATAAACACTTCTGTATTGCACACAGATTGGCATGGCGTAAAAATTAATATTCTTGATACGCCCGGATATTCTGATTTTATTGGCGAAGTAGTAGGCTCCTTACGCGTAGCGGATTTATCCGTTGTATTAGTAAAAGCTGTTGAAGGGGTGGAAGTCGGGACGGAAATTGTATGGAATTATTCTAAAAATTACAACGTGCCAAGCGTTATAGTTATTAACAAGTTAGACAATGAAAACGCCGATTTTGAAAATGCATTAGCGTCGGCAAAAGAAAGATTTGGACATGATGTTGTTGTGGCACAATTTCCGATAAATCATGGAATTCCATTCGATGCAATTGTTGACATACTAAAAATGAAATTGTTAAAATTTAATCGTGATGGAAGCGGAAAATTTACAGAAACCGACATACCTGCAGAATTTAAGCAACGCGCAGATCAACTGCACGAAGAGTTAATAGAAAAGATTGCAGAAACAAGCGAAGAGTTGATGAATAAATTTTTTGAACAAGGAAGTCTAAAAGATGAAGACCTTGTGAATGGTTTAAAGACTGCTCTACTAAATAGAAAAATATTTCCGGTTTTTTGCGCTGCAGCTCCATTAGGTATTGGCGCCGCGCCGCTATTAGATTTTATTAGCGCTTATTCTCCATCTCCGAAAGAACGTGGAGCGGTTAATGCGACAAATTTAAATGAAAAAAGTGAAATTAATGTAAATCCAGAACCAAACGCCGAACCCTCCATGTTTGTATTCAAAACTGTATCAGAAGAACATGTGGGCGAACTTTCATTTTTCCGCGTATATTCTGGAACCATTACTGCCGGACTCGATCTTCTCAATCAATCAAATTCGAAAAGTGAAAGACTCGGACAAATCTTTATTATGAATGGTAAAGAGCGTCAGGAAATTGCTAAACTTGTTGCTGGCGATATTGGCGCGGTTGTAAAACTAAAAGATACTCACACTAATAATACACTCAGCAGTAAAGCGTTTCCGGTTTTATATCGGAAAATAGATTTTCCCGAACCGGTTATTCGGATGGCAATTCATTCTAAAACTAAAGGAGATGAAGATAGAATGGCTAATGGTTTGCATTCGCTTCATCAGGAGGACCCAACTTTCGTTATTAATGTGGATGGTAAGTTAAGTCAAACAGTTATAGCCGGTCAAGGTGAATTACACATGCTGATAGTTACAAATCGGTTAAAACAAAAATATAATGTCGAGGTTGAATTAACTGAACCAAAAATTCCTTATAAAGAAGCTATCCGCGCAACTGTTGCAGATGCAGAATACAAACATAAGAAACAATCCGGCGGACGAGGACAGTATGGACACGTTCACTTGAAGATTGAACCAAAGCCGCGCGGATCGGGATTTGAATTTGAGGATGCAATTGTAGGCGGAGTTGTTCCTGGAAGATTTGTACCTGCAGTTGAAAAAGGCGTTATCGAAACATTGCAAAAAGGTGTGATTGCAGGTTATGAGGTTGTAGATGTAAAGGTAACACTTTTCGATGGGACTTATCATTCGGTGGATTCTGATGAAAATTCATTTAAGATAGCAGGAACTATGGCTTTTAAAAAAGGTATGCTCGAAGCAAAGCCGATTCTACTTGAGCCAATTAATATTATAGAAGTTACAGTCCCTGATGAATATATGGGTGATGTTATGGGCGATCTTTCTGGCCGTAGAGGAAAAATTCTCGGTATGGAATCGCAGGGTCATTTTCAAATCATAAAAGCAACAGTGCCGATGGTAGAAATTCATAAATACTCTACAATTCTACGCTCAATGACGCAAGGACGCGGCGTTTATAAAACAAGATTCTCGCATTACGATGAAATGCCGCGTGAATTGGCTGAAAAAGTGATAGCCGCAAGCGCTAAAAATAAGAAGGAAGAAGAAGAATAAATTTTTCGTATCCTAGTTGAACAAACACCCCGCGTTAAAAGAAACTGCGGGGTGTTTTTTTATTATTTATATAAAATAGAATTTACCTTTTCCAAAAGAGCATCGAGTGTAAATCCTTTTTCAAGATATTCTACAGCCGCGCCAGTTTTCCATTCCCTGTTATAATTTGCCTTGTTAGTCATTAAAATAATTGGAATTTTAGCCGTTTCCGGATATTCCTTTAAAGTATCTAACATTATAAAACCGTTAACATTTTCCATAATAACATCGCTAATTATTAAATCAGGCAAATGTTGCTTTGCAAGTTCGAGTCCGCTCAAACCGTTTTCTGCTTCGAATAATTCAAAATTGCCTTTTAATTTTAGTGCGATAGATATTGATTTACGCACTGCGTCGTCATCATCAACTACGAGAATTTTTTTTGCCATAGAGCTAATTCCTTTTTAATATTTATACTAACCTACAAAGTTCATTCTTAATAAACAAGAATTTTATTTATCGCCGTAGAAACGAGCTTTATATTCAATATTTGGAGCGATTAGTTCTTTATAAGAACTTAACCAACTTTTGATAAAGATATTAGATAAAGTATTTGCGATATATTTGCTTTTTCCGGCAACCCCTAAATTACGAGATGAATAAAAATAATTTTTTGAGCAATTGCTGGTTCCAAGCCAAAAATTACAATTATCAGCAACGATAAACTTACAATGTTCAACTCGCGCATAAGAGATATATCCGCCCGACCACTCCGGAATAGACGAAAAAGCGACTTCAATGTTGCGATTAGCAGATAACCCCTTCAATGCTTTAACGGCAGACGTTCCCTTTTGCCAATCGGATACGATCATTTGCACTTTTACTCCGCGGTTTGCCGCGTTTCTGATGGCATCATCAATTACATTATACGGCGCGCCTTTTCTTTCAAACGGCGAATATGATAAAAACTGCAGGAATAATGTTCTCTTTGCATTGTCAATTATATTCACAATTGCTTTTTCGTCCCAATATAATGAATCTGGAATAAATCCAATGGGGCTAAATGTTGGCGAGATTGTTGTCGTATCTTTGTTATCCAATATAATATTTACTGGAAATTCAAGCTTGCTTAAATATTGAGCTGGAATTTTTTTGATATCAACGGTATCAGTAGTAAATGTCCAGTCAATTTCAAATATGGTTTTAAATGCACATGCTAAATCTTTGTTTCTAATCCGCAATCCTATTTCGTGTATATGTTCCAACGCCCGCCAATCGAAGTTCTGGCTTCCGATAAAGACTTCTTCATCGTCAACTATAAAATATTTAGCATGTTGTACGCCGCCGGATATTTTTCCAAAATTAATTTTACGTGTTTCAATATTTTTTCGCTTACCAAGCGTATCGACACTCGTCGGATATGTGCTATACATCTTGGCGTCAACAATAATTCTTACTTTTACTCCGCGATCTGCCGCAGAAACAATTGCGCCGAGAACATTTTCCAAAAGTCTGCCGGGTTCGTTAGATATATAGAATTGTTCGATATCGAGCGAATATTTTGCTTGTCCAATCATTTCTAACCAAACCTCATAAGTATTTCGGATATCCATGTTGTCAAGCGGAGTCTCAATCGGAACGCTTTCCACTATTTCAATTTCTGAATGAGAAATTTTTTGAGCGCAAGCATTAATAAAAAGAGTATGTATTATTAATAATAGAATAAATTTGTTCATTTGATTGTAACCTTAAGAATTATTTAAAACATATTACAAAAGTGGTTCCCTATGCGCAAGCAAAAAATTTTCATAGTTTTCCCTGTCCACAATTTTCAGTATCTTAATAGTAATTATGGCGGAAAAAAAAAGCTGAACACATAATGTCCAAGAGAGTTACAAAACACAAAGCAAAGAGCTTTCCAGAGGTTGTAAAATCTGATATTATTATTCGCGGAGCGCGTGTTCATAATCTGAAAAACATCGACATCACGCTTCCTCGCAACAAGCTAATAGCGTTTACCGGTGTAAGCGGTTCGGGTAAATCGAGCCTTGCATTCGATACGATTTATGCAGAAGGGCAGAGACGTTATGTCGAAAGTCTATCTTCGTACGCGCGCCAATTTCTTGAGCGGATGGAAAAACCAGATGTCGATTTGATTCAAGGAATTAGTCCGGCAATTGCTATTGAGCAGAAGACAACCACACGCAATCCGCGCTCGACCGTAGCCACAACAACAGAAATCTATGACTACTTGAGATTACTTTTCGGAAGGATTGGGCAAACCTATTGCAGAATGTGCGGCAAGTTGATTAGCCGAGATTCTGTTAGCGATGTTGTTGATAGAATAAGGCAAGAGCCGGAAGGTGCAAAATTGTATGTAATGTTTCCGCTTCATGATCACGCTGGTCATAATGTTAAGGAAGAAATTGACGTTTTGAAGAAAAGAGGTTTCTATCGCCTCGTTATTGACAATGAAATTATTGACTTGAATGAAAAGGAAGTTAAAGTAAAATCGAAAAAAGATGTACTAGCGTTAGTGGATCGATTGGTAGTTCGAAAGAATAACAAGGAGAGTGAAACTCGACTTGCAGATTCTGTTCAAACAGCATTCATTGAAGGAAATGGCTATGCGCAAGTATTATTATTAGAGTCAAATCAAATATTAAAATTTTCACAATATTTCGAGTGCAACGAAGACAACATACGTTACGATGAACCAGAACCGCGTCTTTTTTCATTTAACAATCCCGTAGGCGCTTGCCCAAGTTGTCAGGGATTCGGCAGAACGATGGGAATAGATATAGACCTTGTTGTGCCTAATCCGAGTAAAACAATTCAGCAAGGCGCAATTTTGCCGTGGACATTTCCGCGCTGGCGCGAGTATTATTTAGATTTATTGCAGGCGGCAAAATCAAGCAAAATTCCAATCGATATTCCATTCAATCAACTAACAAAAGAACAAATAGCATTAATAATGAATGGTAATGATGAATTTGATGGAATTGTTAAATTTTTTAAATATATCGAAAGGAAATCATACAAACTTCACTATCGGGTTTTTTTAAGCCGTTTCCGCGGGTATACTACTTGCGAAGAATGCGGCGGTTCGCGACTAAGAAAAGAAATTCTAAACGTGCGCGTAGGCGGGAAAAATATTTATGATATTGTGAAGATGACAATTGAAGAAGCGAATAGCTTTTTCAAAAACATCAACCTATCTAAATATGATGAAGAAATAGCTAAAAGGATATTACAGGAAATTAGAAAACGACTTCAGGTTCTTGCTGATATAGGGCTTGGTTATCTTGCGCTCGATCGTTTGTCTATGACTTTATCTGGCGGCGAGTCGCAAAGAATAAATCTTGCTACATCTCTCGGCTCTTCTTTGATGGGCACAAGTTATATTTTAGATGAACCGACGATTGGCTTACATCCGCGCGATAATAATCGATTGATAAATGTTCTACAGTCGTTACGCGATGTAGGGAATACAGTAATTGTTGTTGAGCATGACGGGGATGTGATACAAAAGGCAGATTTTATTGTTGACATCGGTCCGCATGCCGGAGAAAAAGGGGGCGAAGTAATTTTTAGCGGAAATTTAGATGCACTTATGCAAAATCAAACTTCGCTTACTGCAAAATATTTAAACGGAACTCTTAAAATTTTAACTCCGGAGGTAAGAAGAAATGATTCTGAACAATCGATCTTTATACGCGGAGCTTCTGCAAATAATTTGAAAAACATTGATGTTAGAATTCCATTGAACATGTTTGTTGCAATTACAGGAGTAAGCGGTTCTGGAAAAAGCACTCTTGTGCACGATGTTTTATATGCCGGTATTATGAAACGCAAAGGTGGTTATGACGGCACGGCAGGCAGATGTAAGACGATTGAAGGGCACGATTATATTAACCGCATTGAATTAGTTGATCAATCGCCTATCGGCAGAAGTCCGCGATCAAACCCTATAACCTATCTTAAGATATTTGACTTAATAAGAGAAATATTATCAAAAACTCCAACAGCAAGAACGCGTGGTTTTGGACCGGGACATTTTTCATTTAATGTTATTGGAGGCAGGTGCGAAGTATGCGAAGGAGATGGCATGCAGCGCATTGAAATGCAATTTCTTGCCGATATTTTTTTGGTTTGCGAATCTTGCAAAGGAAAACGTTTTAAACAAGAAGTGTTAGATGTTCGATACAGAGGAAAAAATATTGATGATATTTTGAATATGACAGTAACCGAAGCTATAGAATTCTTTACATTATCGCCCGATAGCAAGCGCATATCGAAGCGGTTGAAAACGCTCGATAATGTAGGCTTAGGTTATTTGCGTCTTGGTCAACCAGCTACAACATTATCTGGCGGTGAAGCTCAACGTCTCAAACTTGCACATCATTTGTCAGGTTCAGATGGAGAGGGGAAAGTGTTGTTTATTTTCGATGAACCTACAACCGGGCTTCATTTCGATGACATTGCAAAACTGCTTTTATGTTTTAATCAGCTTATAGAAGCGGGTCATTCGATTGTTGTTATTGAGCATAATATGGATGTTGTAAAATGCGCCGACTTTATTATTGACTTGGGACCTGAAGCAGGAGATAGCGGCGGAGAGATAGTGGCAATTGGGACACCCGAGGAAATTGCTTCTAATACTCGGTCATATACAGGAAAATATTTACGAAGCAAGATATGAACTTCAAAATCTTTGAGTCATTAAATCTACGAGTAAGAAGATGTTGCCTTTCCATCTAAATTCCAATACATTTTTTCTATGAGAAGTCTCCGATACAAAATAGGGTTTTCGTATTTAGTTATTGTTGTAATTGGTTTAGCAACGAGTTTTGTGGCTGTTTATAATTTTTCCAGCTTGCGGGGAACATATGGCATGGTTTTGCGAGAAAATTATGAAAGCGTATTAGCGGCGCAAAATATGTTTAAAGCTCTTGAACAGCAAGAAAACGCGCAACTTTCTATGATTCTTGAAGATATTGATTTGGCTTATATTCGTGTTAGCATGTATCGCTCTGGTTTCTTAGGTTGGCATGAAAAAGCAAAGCAGATGAGTAAAAGCCAGCGTGAAGAAGACGTGTTACATCGTATTTCTCAACTATACGCCAAATACAATATTTTATCCGACTCACTTTATCGTATGCTTCAAATCAGAGGGCAAACAACCATGGTTTCTGATTTTAGAGCGAAAGTAATTAGACCAATTTCTGAGTCGTTAAAAGATTTATGCTTTGAATATCTTGAGATAAACCAAGATGCAATGACGCGAACTGAAGAAAGATTGAATAAGATTGCAACCGATGCAACTCTAACGGTGATAACAATTTCTGTTATTGCGATCTTTTTAAGTTTTTATACAAGCGCTCGGTTCACGCGCACTATTTTAACTCCGGCAGAAAAGCTAACGCGTTCGGTGCGAAGTATCAGCGCCGGGCAGTTAAATCAAAAGATCGATATTAATACCGACGATGAAATTGCTGAATTAGGCCGCGAATTTAATAAAATGACAGAACGGTTAAGAACTTATGAGGAGATGAACATTCAACAACTGATAGCTGAAAAAAAGAAATCTGAAACAATTGTTGAAAGTATTGCAGACCCGATTATTGTAACCGATGAACATGGAGTAATTGTTCTAATGAATCAAGCGGCGGCAGGAATTTTTTCTTTGCGCGGCGTTGAATGGCATAATAAATCCATTAGCGAAGTTATTGATCAGCCAAAATATGCCTCAATATTTGAGCCAACCGGCTTTAAACAATTTGAGAAAGAACATCGAGATTTGCTGTTAGCAATAAAGCGCAATAATTTAACTTTATATTTCAGACCAAGACAAGCAGAGATAATTGATGAGCATGGAAAAATTCAGGGCGTTGTTACATTATTGCAAGACGTAACGCGTTTTAAAGACCTCGATAGAATGAAGTCGGAGTTTATTGCAACTGTATCGCACGAGCTTAGAACGCCTTTGACTTCTTTAAGTATGGGAATAGACATACTATCACAGGAAGTAGTTGGGAGTGTAAATGATCGGCAAAAAGAACTATTAATAGCGGCTAAGGATGATTCGGAAAGATTGAGAAAGTTGGTAAAAGAATTGCTTGATTTATCGAAGCTCGAATCTGGTAAATATGAAATGAAAAAAGAGTTAATCGATTTTAAGCGTTTAGCGGATGACGCGGTTCGTCCTTTATTATTGCCATTTAAAGAAAAACAAATTGAACTAACAACAGGCGTATCTGATAATTTGCCTGCTTTATATGCAGATCAACACCAATTAATTTGGGTTATTACAAATCTTTTATCTAATGCTTTGCGTCATACAGAATCGGGGGGCAAAGTGCAGTTGAAAGCAAAATTAGAAAATCATGAATTGTTGGTAACTGTTACAGATACAGGACATGGAATTCCTCCGGAGCATCACAACATGGTGTTCGATAAATTTGTTCAGGTTAAAAGTCCGACAGAAACAACTCCTGGAAGCGTTGGATTAGGATTAGCGATTGCAAGGGAAGTAGTAGAATCCCATGGCGGAAAAATTTGGGTAGAAAGTCAAGTAGGTGTTGGCAGTAGTTTTTTCTTTACAATTCCTATAGAACTTAATGATAAGGTATAGGTTAAATGCTTAAAGCAAAGCCAAAAGTACTAGTTATTGATGATGAAAAAAATATCTTAAACACAATGGGTATTTGTTTTGAAACGATAGGAGTTGATGCGACTCTTTGTTCTAAACCGCAAGAAGTTCTACGCCTAATTAAAGAAAATAATTACGATATTGCTTTTGTGGATTTAAAGATGTCGCCTATGGATGGTATTGAAGTGTTGGAGGAAATAAAAAAATACTCATCAAATACAACGGTTATAATAATGACTGCGCACGGTTCGATCCATACCGCGGTATCGGCTATAAAGAAAGGAGCTTATGATTATCTTCAAAAGCCGTTTGATTTTGATGAGCTGAAAATATTCACGCAAAAAGTTATCGAATACCATCGACTTGTTGACGAGGTTAAAGAATTAAAAGAAGAATTAAATCGAATAAAAGGACAGGGAGACATAATTACAGTAAACCGAGTGATGCTTGAACAACTCGAACTTGCAGGTCGTATTGCGGAAAGCAACATTAGTATTTTGATAGAAGGAGAAAGCGGCACCGGCAAGGAATTAGTGGCACATTATATTCATCAAAGAAGCAATAGAGTTGACAAGCCATTTGTAAAAGTAAATTGCGCGGCAATTCCGGAGCAACTAATGGAAAGCGAATTATTTGGACATGCTCGTGGAGCATTTACTGGCGCGCTAAAAGATAGGGAAGGGAGATTCGAGATGGCCGATGGCGGCACAGTATTTCTTGATGAAATAGGAGAATTGCCGAATTCCATTCAATCAAAATTATTGAGGGTATTACAAACAAAAGATTTTGAACGTATTGGAGAAAATATAACGCGTAAAGTTGATGTTCGAATTATATCCGCAACCAACCGAAATATAGATGAAGCATTAAAAGAAGGAAATTTCAGAGAAGATTTGTTTTATCGATTAAACGGCGTGCGCATAAAACTTCCGCCGCTTCGAGAACGCCCTGAAGATATCCCTATACTGATTCAACATTTCCTATCTAAATTTTCAAAAGAACGTCATATAGAAATTTCCCCTGAAACTAACAAAAAGCTGAAAGCTTATAGGTGGAGTGGTAATGTTAGAGAGTTAGAAAATGTAATTGAGCGAGCGACTGTCCTTGCAACTAACGGAATTATTGAAGTCAATCATTTACCCGAAGTAATAAACCAAATATCCGAGCAGAAAGCGTTGTCATTAGAGGAGGTGGAAAAACTGCAAATAAAGAGAGTTTTGCAAATAGCGAAAGACTACGATGAGGCGGCTCGAATTTTAGGCGTAGATAGAAAAACGCTTCTTAACAAGCGAAAAAAATATGGTTTATAATGATAAACATGAGTAATTTTTCCCCATCCTTTCATTTCCCAAAATAATTCCGCGTTTATAGAATTATTCTAACGTTAACTTAAAAAGTCAAAAAATCAAGCAATTTGAGTGTTTCATAAAAAATTTACTTTGAAAATTTTGTTCAATGAAATAATAATATAGATAAGTTGCAGTTGAATTTTTTGGGGAAATATTCCACATCGGCAAGTTGTTAATAATTATATTGCGCCTTTTTTCAACCAAAAAACAGTAAAGTTTTTAAATTCTTTTGGTACTAAATTTGAGAAATATATCGTGATTGATTTTTAAGATCAATTATATAAGGATAGAATTATGACAATTAAAGTGACAACGTTGAATAATCTTGATATAGCGATTATAGAGCCGCGGGGTTCACTTATTGGAGGCGATGAAACCGACGATATAAAAGCGAAGGCAAAAGATCTTATTGAACAAGGGAATAAGAAGTTGATAATTGATTTAGGCGGAATTGCATATATCAATAGTTCTGGCATTGGCGCTTTAGTTAATATTCATTCTATGTACCAAAAGATTGAAGGAAAAGTTAAGCTGTGCAATATGTCTAAAGGAGTAGAGAATGTGTTTGTTATTACAAAGCTGACAAGCGTATTCGACGTTGAAGAAGAAAGAAGTAAAGCAATTAATAGTTTAAAAAATAATAATTAAATCTTAACTAATACAAATTAACAATAATTAGGAGAATCTTAATATGAAGACATCGACATTTAATTCGATTGTTATCGCCGTGTCATTTTTAGTTGGATGGATAATTTTTGAATTTACGCTTCCACAGTTTATTAAAGATGGAGGGCCCCTTGTAATTTCATTAATCGCTCTTGTAGTAATTCTATTTGCAGTTATTATCGAGAGAATGCTTACGCTCAAGAAAGCAAACGGACGCGGGCAGTTATCAGTATTTTTAAAGAACGTGCATCAAGCGGTTAATGCCGGTGATATAGAAACGGCGTTAGTAGCTTGCGATAAACAACGCGGTTCATGCGCTAATGTAATTCGCACAGGTTTAGAAAGATATAAAACATTGGTGGAAGAGGGCGATATTAAAGGACAAAAAGAATTGATGGAAAATATACAACGTTCAATTGAAGAAGCGACTATGTTAGAAGTGCCGATGTTAGAACGCAACCTTACTATGATGTCCACAATTGCGTCAATTGGAACGATGGTGGGCTTATTGGGAACAACAATGGGAATGATTCGT
>JBBIII010000022.1:0-12457 GCA_037446575.1 Ignavibacteriales bacterium | reverse complement strand
TGCGTCAATTGGAACGATGGTGGGCTTATTGGGAACAACAATGGGAATGATTCGTTCGTTCGAAGCAATGGCTCGCAGTGGAGCACCGGATGCAGTTCAGCTTGCTTTAGGTATTTCGGAAGCATTAATTAACACCGCTGGCGGACTTGTTTCAGGCATTGGCGGTATCGTTGCTTATAATTTTTTTACAACCAAAATTGATAATTTTACATATATGATTGACGAAGCGAGTTATTCTATAGTACAATCATTAGTCTCTCGCAAACCATCACGCTCTAAATAAATAAATAAAGGAAGTTGGTATGCCAAAACATAAGAAAAAACGTATCGGCATCAGGCTCGATATGACTCCTTTGGTAGACGTAATGATGCTGTTGTTAACATTTTTTATGATGACAACGCAATTTAGGCCGCAAGAGGAGGTTGATGTATTATTGCCGGCTTCGCATTCGCAATTCAAGTTGCCCGAATTAGATGTTATGATGGTTTATGTAGATAAAGTCGGAAAAGTTTTTATAGGCGTAGATTCACAGCATTTAATGGAGCGATTATTCGGAGCGCAGAACCGGTTTAAGAAAGCGGTTGAAGTAGAAAATAAACTAATTGGCAATGTCCTTATTCAAGCCCGCATAAATAATCCTAAATTAAGAACCGTAGTGAAAGGCGATAAGGATGCGCCGTATGGCATTATCGAGGATATTATGAATGTATTGGTAAAAGCTAAAATCACTCGATTTAATTTAGTAACTGATTTAGATAAAGGAGCATAGTATGGCTGGATTTGATGCTGGTGATCAAAAAACACCAAAAAAAGGAAAGAAAAAGAAGAAAAAACGAGTAGCCATCCGCATTGATATGACTCCGTTGGTAGATATTTTTATGCTTTTACTAACATTTTTTATGGTAACAACAGTATTTAGCAAACCACAAACAATGGAGTTAAACTTACCGCCCGATGATACAACGGTTGAAGTTGCACAATCAAGTCTTCTAACGTTACGCGTTAACAAAAACTTTATAATATATTGGAATAAAGGAAACGACCCGAAACTGCAAAAAGTAAATTTTGAAGACCTGCGCAAATTTCTTGTTGAGCAAGATCGTTCGACTCACAAGATGATTATACTTTTAAAAATCGATCGGGATGCGAAGTACAATAATATGGTTGATTTAATAGATGAAATTAACCTTGCCAATCTTACTCGTTTCAGTGTTACTCCTCTAAAAGAAGAGGACAAAAAATTGATGGCAAAAGCAGGATAGGAGATGAGATAATATGACGCAAACAATAACAATGGCCGCAAAATATGGCGCGGCAGAACTAAAATTAGTTGCGCAAAAATATATGATGATTGGATTGGCGATTGCATCGATAATAAATTTATCGGCAGCCGGTTCATATCATCTTGCTCAATGGTTAGCCGAAGAAGATGAGCCGATTCAGACAGTACGTATTCTTAAATACTCAGACCTGGGCCCACCTCCATCTTTGACACAACAAGCCGCTCCAGCAGTAGCTGTGTCTGGACCGGTTGTTAGACCGAGCGTAGGCGTGCCAGTTCCAGTTCCTGATGCCGAAGTTAGCCCGGAACAGACAATTGCAACGCAGACAGAATTGAGCCAACAGGCGGCTCCAGCAATAGAAATAGGAGAAGGAGCAGGTGGAGTTGCTCAAATTGAACAAGATTTAAAAATAGACGAAGATGTGCCACCGCCTGATTTTGTTCCATACGAAAAAGAACCAACTGTAGTTAAGCGTGTGGAACCGAAATATCCAGACCTTGCTTTACGAGCTGGTTTGGAAGGCAACGTTTTTGTAAAAGTCTGGGTAGATAAAGAAGGAAAGGTGCGTAAAGTAGTTTTACTGAAAAGCGATGCGCCAATATTTGAAGAAGCCGCAATAGACGCTGCAAAGCAGTGGGTCTTTACCCCTGCGGTTATGCAAAAGGGACCAGTCTCTGTATGGGTCTCAATTCCTTTTCGGTTCAGATTAACTGGCGGTAAATAAATAAAAGCTGATGAGTAAAATATTTCAATAAAGCATTCTTTGTTGTATTTACTCATCAGCTTCAAAAATTTCTAATATATACTTGCTAAAGTTTTCAGATATATCGACCTACCTTGGCTATACAGTATCGGCTGTAACGTTTATTTTCGGCATATTACTAGTTAGCGGATTAATGTTTGATTATGTTCCCCCTAATTTTCGAATTACGTTTGGCATTGTTATGATTTTATGGGGGATATATAGATTTGTTTATACTAGGATGCGAAAACGTCAGAAAGAAGAGGGGGAAGAAACAGAATGAAGAACTTTCTTTTGTCGATATTGCTAATTAGTAATGTAGCTCTTTGGGGTTGCATTAAAAAAGCTGAGCCAATTGACCCAAATGAGCGTTTGATATTAGTATGCGAACCTTATGACATAATGATGAAACGGCAAGTAGAACAATTTATAAGCTTATACCCAGATAACATAGTCGAAGTTCACACCTCCACAACAAGGGAGGCGATAGTATGCTTGTTGAATGATAGCATCAATTCTATAGTTGTCGATAGAAAGTTTAATGAAGAAGAAAATATAGTCGCACAACAAGCCTCTATTAAAATAAATGAAAATATTATTGCTAAAGATGGAATTGCAATAATTGTTCACAAAAAAAATCCTATCCCCGATTTATCAATAGACTTAGTAAAGCGAATTGCAAAAAGGGAAATAAAAGAATGGAAGCAAGTTCCCAAAAGTGCGCTGACGGGCGCAATAGACTTTACTGTTGTGGAGAGAAATTCCGGAATGTATGAGCTAATTCAAAAAAAAATTTTAGGGGACGAGAAAAAAATAGAAGCGACAACAATTTTAAAGACTCAGCAAGATGTGATAAAATATGTAACAAAAAATTTACTGTCTATCGGGTTTGTTGCTGCATCACAAGTAATTAAACTTCATGAAGCAGTTAAAATTATTCCGATTACTATAAAAACTGAAGAAGAGGAAGTTAAGTACTTACCAGGTCCGCAAGAAATTCAACAATCACTTTACCCATTCAGATATTCTTTGTATCTTTATAATACAGAAGCTAAAGCTCCGAGCGGTGTTGGTTTCGGCGCTTTTGTTCTTTCGAATGTTGGACAAACTATAGTGCAAAAAGCAGATATGGTTCCAGTTTCAATACCGTATCGGACAATACAGTTAAAAACGGAGTGATAAAACAATGAGAAGAAGTTACATTTTTTTAGTTATTGCATTATTTGCCTCTTTATCGATTATATATAGTCAGCCAAGACTCGATAAGATAAAAGAACTAATAAGTCAGAATAGTACTAACGATGCGTTAGCCGCTTGTCTAAGTTATGTTCAATCTAACACAAGAGATGAAAATGGTTGGCTGTTATTGGCAAAAGTATATAAACAGATTGGAAAATTAGATTCTGCTGAAATTGCCGCAAAAAAATCTGTAGATATAGAAGATGATTTTATGGAAGGATATGCTGTTCTTGCAAACATACAACGTGCTATGAATAAAAACTTGGAAGCAGTTGCAACAGCTCGGGCAGGATTGAAAAAAACCAAAAAGAGACAACCAGAATACCCGCCGCTTCTTGTTGAGTTAGGTTGGGGTTTATTAAATATTAACTCTATAGATGAAGCGCAAGTAGCCGCATTTAAAGCAAAAGAATTAGTCCCAAATAACTTCGAAGTTTATGAGATATTAGGAGATGCTTATACAAAGCAAAAAGTAACTCCTATGGCAATAAGTAACTATGATAAAGCGCTTGAAATTGATTCATCGCAACATAGGATTCTTTATAAATTAGCTGAAATTTATAAATCTGAACGGGAATATACATCTGCGGCACAGGTTTATAGCAAAATTCTCGATTTAGATACTAAAAATGATAAGGCACGATTTGAATTAGCGACATTATTCTTCAGAGCCAAACAGTATGTTAAATGTGTGCAAACATTAAAACTGCATTTTGATACGAATCAGCCGGCGCCAGAGGAAATTCAAGCGATATATCTAGAATCTTTATTCTTAAGCAAGCAATATGCGCTCGCATTTGAAATGGCAAAAAAATTCCTAAAGGTAAAACCAGAATCGCCTGTTGCACAGCGCGCCTTAGCTTATGGATACATGATTGAAAAGGACTACATAAAAGCGATAGATGCATTTAACAAATTATCTAAAATTGACTCGCTCGTATTTGATGATTACAGATGGTTGGGTTCTGCTTATAGGCAGGTCAAAAAAGATTCGTTAGCTGTGGCAGCGTATGAAAAAGCCATTACAGACTCTACGCAATCAAATGTAAATATTTCTTTTCTTTTAGGTGAGATTGGTTCTATCTGGATGAAATTCAAAGAGTGGGAAAAAGCGGCTTATTATTTTGAGAAAAGAATCCAGATTGATTCAGCGGCTGTTAGCGCCTCAATCAACTATGCAAATTGTATGATTCAGTTGGAGAAATTCGATAAAGCAATAGCGGCATTAAAAAGAGCGATAGAAAGAAATCCGAATTATGCGCCGGCGTATGTCAATCTGGGGTTTTCATATTTTCAAAATAAAGAATTTGATGCAGGAAGAAGAGAATTCGAAAAAGCTATTAAGATAATAGATACAGCCGAAACAAAATATAAATTAGAATTGGCTGATTCTTATCGAATGATAGCCCTTGCAGTTATGATGGAAAAGAAAACCGATTTAGAAGAATCCAAAAAGAAATGGGAAACGGCGGTAAATTATTTAAAAAAATCGTTGAAATATAAAGAAGATGTAGCTCAAGCTCATCTTCTTTTAGGACAGAGCTACCAAAATTTAAATTTACTTGATGACGCTATTAAACACTATAAGCGAGTTCTTCAGTTAGACCCCAAGAATAAAGAAGCTCGTAAGTATCATGATGATCTTATTAAATTGAAAGAATAAATAAAAAAAACATTTCAAACAGCTTATTGAAAGGAACTGCGATGAAAAACAGAATCGTCCTTTTCATTTGTGTTATATTATTAGTTATTTCTGGTTGCGCTAAGGATTATCGCTTTGAAGTACAAAATTGGGATAATTTTCAAGACGCAATTTTCAAGGTTTCATTTACATATCCGAAGGATTGGTATATCGTTAAGGAATCAAATCGGATTGCAATTTATAATTCGATGGAGGTGGCAGAGAAATTTTTTACTCGCGACCCGCGTAAGCCAGACGGAGTGCAAATAATAATTGCATCCGAAAAAAGCGATACAATGCAAAATTATGAAAAATATATAGACGCTTATACTGCGGATCAGGAAGCCGCTGGTTTTAAAATTAAGGGCGTTAGTAATTCGAAGATAGAGGGTCTAACAGCTAAACAAGTTACTTTTGTTGGAATTGTAGAAGAAACGCAAAAAACAAAACTTAATGTAACGCGCATAGCTACTTTAAAAGATTCGGTTATCTATTATATTCAATATTCTGGTTTCAATAAAACTTTTGACCCAAACAAATTCATACTTGACACAATATTGGCTACTTTGACTTTGCCTAAAAAAATAGTGATTGAAAAAGGAGTAGATCCGGCTATCCCAATAGCTCAGGTGGAAAAATACATAGATAATTTTCTCCAATTAGAATATCCGGCAAACTTTGCCCCAAGCGATCTCCCGAAAAAAGGGGATGTTGTAGGTGCAATCCGTTTCCAAGGAAAATTGGAAGGTAATCGTCGGGATTGCACAATCGATATTGATGTCCGTCCTGCTAAAGGATTAAATTTAGATAAGGTTGTAGAGCAAAATTCCAAATTTTTTAAATTTACATCTAAAGGTAATGCAGTTATCGGCGGCGAAAAAGCCACCTTTTTAAATTATTCACTAGTTAAAGGGGTAGATAGCCGTGTTTATTTTGTTGTCAAAAATGATAAAATTTTTAGGATTATTCTCAATTATTACGCTCCAATGAAAAAAGATTTTCTACCGGCTTTTGAAAAAGTCGTTGCTTCCATCCGTTTTAAGTAGTATTTTAATACCCGTCTTTAGAAAGAGCCGAGGCAGTCTGTTGCCTCGGCTCAATTATGTTAAACTCGGAAAAATCTAGTTTGGAATCTGAAAGTAGTTCTAAACCTTCATCCTTAAAAGTGGGAATGAAGGAATTTGCAACAAGCCGTCCGCGAGTATTAGGATGGTTGCGAAGTGCGGCAATTCTTGATGGCGATTGGGGCACTAGCGTAGCGTATGTAATGGGGATTGGATTTGCCCTAGCAGGTTATTCAAGCTTCTGGCATTTATGTATTATGATGGCGTTAACAAGCTTAGTAGCCATCAATTACATAACAATTTGCCGGCTATATCCTATCGGAGGTGGAGTATATAGTTCGGTTTACCATCGGTCGAAAAATTTAGCTGTTTTGGGAGCGCTTCTTTTATCGGCAGATTATATTGTTACAATGGCTATATCCATTTTTAGCGCCTGCTATTATTTTGATTTGCCCAACCCTACTCTTTTCGCAATTATGATTATTATAGCGTTAGGAATAATTAATTGGTTTGGTCCAAAGCATTCTGGTGGTTTAGCGTTAATTATTTCGGCATTTACTATTGCAACCTTAACAACTATAGTATTTTCATCGATCGATTTTGCATTTGAACATGCAACAATTATAAAACCAGAAGGCAGTTTTTTTCATAACTGGGGAATTTTTGTCGGTTTTATACTTAGTTTATCCGGTATTGAATCTATTTCAAATATGACTGGATTAATGAAAGATCCTGCACGGGATGCAAGGAGAGCTATACTCTCAGTCTTAGCTAAAGTGTTACTTGCGAATTTTTTGCTTGGACTTGCAATGCATGCAATACCGGGATTAACCCCTGGAGAACATAAAGAGGACATGCTTAGATTTTTAGGGGAGCACTATGTAGGCAAATGGTTTGGATGGTTTGTAGCTTTCTCCCTGGGGACACTTTTAATTTCGGCCGGTAATACAGCGTTGAACGCATTGGTTTCTATCCAATTTTTAATGTCTGTCGACAAAGAATTACCTATGTCGCTTCGCAGACTTAATAGACATGGAGTACCTGTAATTCCGCTTTTAGTTGGATTGGCTTTGCCAATTATTGTGCTTCTATTCATTCATGATATCGAGACTTTAGCCCACTTATACGCTATCGGATTAATTGGAGCAATGCTAATAAACCTTGGATCAACCGCCACCGATAAATCGGTTAGCTTAAAACCTTTTTTGAAAATTTTAATGCTAATTTCAGCTTTTATTCTTTTGTTGGTTGAAATTTCTATTGTTATAAATAAACTCGAAGCAACTATTTTTGCGGTTCTAATATTATCTTTTGGTCTTGGGGCGCGGCAAATAGCTAAATGGAAATTTCCCCAAAAAACTACACCTGTTGAAGAGATACAAGCGCCACCTCCACCAACACGTAAACGGCATAGAACATCAATTCCTGCGGCAAAATACTTGCTTGCTTTGAAAGGAAAAAATGATCGTTTGTTAAAATTTGCAATTGATGAAGCTAAACAACGAAAGGCGTTGCTATTTATTTTACGGATAAAGGAAATATCCGTTGATGCATTACCTGAACGAATAGAGATGAGAATCAATGGTGAAGAGGAGCATATTGAAAATATTTGCGCGGAAGCAGGTATAGATTTCCAGATTATCTCTATTCCAAGCTACGAGGTCGGTTATACAATTGCCGAACAAGCGGCAACATTTGGAGTTGATAGAGTTATAATGGGAGCAACAAAACGCAGTGTATTAGAAAACGTGCTTAGAGGTAATGTAATGCGCTCGTTAAGCGCGCTACTTCCGGAAGAAGTTCAGCTTGTAATTTTCGGCGGTTAATACATCATATAAAATATTTTTCTATTGCAAATACATCACGATGCAGAATGAATTGTCTCGCCGATTAGGCATAACATCGGCAATAATGGTTGTGATAGGTTCGGTAATCGGCTCGGGAATTTTTTTAACTCCATCCAACATAGCCGCGGCGGTAGAAATTCCGGGTGTAATGATTTTCGTTTGGATACTCGCAGGATTGCTTACACTTGCAGGGGCATTGACTAATGCCGAAATTGCAAGCCAAATAACAGACGCCGGCGGACAGTACGTTTTTTTCCGCGTTTTGTACTGCGATTTAATAGCATTCCTTTATGGATGGACAACTTTTATTGTCTACCAAACCGGGTCTATCGCGGCAATTGCTGTCGCTTTTGCGAAGTATTCAGGTTTCTTCGTTGAACTTCCTCATTTTAACTCTGCACTCGAAGCGTGGCAGTTTCCTTTAATCGGCAATATCTATCCGTTTGCCGATATTGGCGTGAAATTAGTAGCCATTTCTGCAATTATACTGCTTGCAATAATCAATTATTTCGGAGTTCACTTCGGCGGATTTGTTCAAAATGCTTTTACGTTTTTAAAAATCGCGGCAATCAGCGGAATTGTAATTTTAGGATTTTCTGTGGGGCAAGGCAGTATAGAAAATTTTTTTCCGTTATGGGGGAGCCCATCAACCGGAAATCTATTGTCAGCAATAGGCATTGCCATGATTGCAACCCTGTGGTCGTACGACGGCTGGAATGGTTTGACATATCTCGCCGGTGAAGTAAAAGAACCACACAAGAATATTCCGCGCGCATTAGTAATTGGAACGATAATTGTAATTATAATCTATGCGGTTACAAATCTCGCGTATCTATATGTTCTACCAATTGATCAGCTTGCCAAATCAAATCTTGTTGCCGCAGATGTAATGGAAAAAGTTTTCAGCGGATATGGAGGCGCCATTATCTCATTATGCGTGATGATTTCAGCTTTCGGGACAGTAAATGCCACCTCGATGACAACTGCGCGAGTATATTTTGCAATGGCAAGAGATAAATTATTTTTTCCGAGTTTTGGCAGAGTGCATAAAAAATATAAGACGCCCGGCAGGTCTTTAATAATCCAAGGCGTGTGGGCATCAATTTTAACACTCACAGGAACTTATGATCAATTATTCACTTATGTAATATTTGCCGGATGGATTTTCTTCGTTTTAGGCGCAGTAGCTGTTTTTATTATGCGCAAGAAAATGCCTAATCAAAACAGCGAATTCAAAGTTCCCGGCTATCCATACATTCCGATTGTTTTCATAATTGTAGCTACCTGGTTCGTAGTGAACACGCTTATTGAACAAACAGCGGATTCAATGGTGGGCTTAATATTGCTATTCGCAGGAATCCCTTTTTATTTATATTGGAAAAAGCAGATAAATTTGAAATAGAAAATCTATTTGCGTAAATTACTACTAGTGATGGAGTTCGCCTTACAGTATTTCGATGAATTGTAGTTCGAGATTGATAACTCCTGTTTCAGAGCATTATGCTTTTGATTTAGGAGTATTTTTATTTAGAAAATAATCAATTACAAATTCTGTAAATACTGAAGAAAAGTAAAACATTTTATAGAATTAATTTTTCTAAACTAATTAAGCAAAAGGAGAAAAAAATAATGAATATTAAGTCAGTTGTTGGGCGTCAAGTCCTCGATTCAAGAGGTAATCCTACGGTTGAAGCGGAAGTAAAACTTGAAAACGGTATTATAGGAAGAGCAATAGTTCCTTCCGGTGCATCCACCGGCGAAAAGGAAGCTGTCGAACTGCGTGATGGCGACAAATCCAAGTATCTTGGAAAAGGGACGCTTAAGGCGGTTGAGAATGTAAATAAAAAAATTGCTCCCGCTCTCACTGGAATGGATATAACCGCGCAACGCGCAATTGATAAAAAGATGATCGAATTAGATGGAACGACAAACAAAGCTAAGCTTGGCGCAAATGCGATTCTTTCGGTTTCGATGGCAGTCGCGCACGCTGGCGCAAATTCTGTCGGGTTACCTTTATATCGATACCTTGGCGGAGCAAATGCTACAATTTTACCCGTCCCCTGTTTAAATATAATCAATGGCGGAAAACATGCAGATAATAATGTCGATTTTCAAGAGTTTATGATAGCGCCGCACAATGCTACGAGCTTTGCAGAAGCGATACGTATGGGCGTTGAAACATTCCATACATTGAAAAGCGTTTTAGCAAAAAAGAATTACAACACTGCTGTTGGCGATGAAGGCGGATTTGCGCCGAGTTTAAAATCAAATGTCGAGGCTGTCGAAGTTATCCTCGAAGCAATTACAAAAGCCGGTTACCAGCCGGGAAAAGATATTTCTATCTGTCTTGATCCAGCGGCAAGCGAAATGTGGGAAGATGGAAAGTACGTTCATTTTAAATCCGATAGGTCTTCAAAAACTTCAGAACAAATGGTTGCATTGTGGGCTGATTGGGCGCGCCAGTACCCGATTATTTCTCTCGAAGATGGTATGGCTGAAAACGATTGGAATGGCTGGAAAATGTTGACTGATGAACTCGGCAAGAAAATCGAATTAGTTGGCGATGATGTTTTCTGCACTAATCCTGCAATTCTTGCTCAGGGCATAGAAAAAGGAATTGCTAACTCTATTTTAATAAAATTGAATCAAATTGGAAGCGTAACTGAAACGCTTGACACTATCGAGTTAGCAACACGCAATAATTATAATTCGTTCGTATCGCATCGCTCGGGAGAGTCAGAGGATACGACTATTGCAGATTTAACCGTTGCTGTCGGAGCTGGACATATAAAAACCGGTTCTGCATGCAGAAGCGAGCGCGTAGCAAAGTTTAATCAATTGATACGGATCGAGGAAGAACTTGGCACGCAAGCACGCTTTTCTGGAAAAGCGACTTTCAAAAATTCAAAATAATGAAAATTATCGAACCTGATTGTAAATAAGTATTTTTTGAAGTAAGCTCGGTTTCCGGAATTAAAAAGATTTAAAACTCCTTTTGTTATCTGTTCTATGCAGAAATGGAAGGAGTTTTTTATTAAAGGAACAAACGTCAAATATTTTATGTTTTCTTTTAATAAAAATCCAAGAATTATGTTTTAAAGAGTAATTACATTTTTAGGAAAAACATGAACAATAATATTACTGCAAGAATTGAAGGGGATGAAAATAATAAGAAATGGCTTAATCGCAATGTTATTGGCATGGGGATTACAAGTTTTCTTTCCGATGCATGTCATGAAATGGCTACAACTGTGCTACCAGGTTTTCTTGCTGTAATAGGAGCGCCGCCTTATGCTCTTGGTTTTATAGAGGGAATATCAGACGCCGTATCAAGTTACGTTAAACTGTGGGGTGGTTGGATTTCAGATAAATTAGGGCATAGAAAAATTCTCGTTACGGCAGGTTATCTATTGACGGGAGTATCAAAATCGTTTTTTGCGTTTGCGGCTACATGGCATCTCGTTTTAATTGGTAGAATTGTTGGATGGTTTGGAAGAGGAATTCGCGGACCAATTCGCGATGCGTTACTTGCCGATTCTATCGCTCCATCTGTGCGTGGAAAAGCGTTCGGTTTTCATCGTGCAGGCGACACGCTTGGCGCAATAGCAGGTCCTTTAGTCGGCGTTTGGTTGCTTTCTATTTGGCAGCCATTTTATACCGAAGATACTTCACAGCCATTCAGGAATATTTTTCTAATTACTTTGATACCGGGCATAATGTCGGCGGTTATTTTTGCTTGGATGGTTGTTGAGAAACGACAATCATCAAATCCTTATCTGCAATTCTGGGGAACAATCAGAGCGCTTCCAAGTAATTTCAAAAAATATTTATTGGGTGTCGGTGTTTTCGGCCTTGGAGATTTTGCGCATACACTTTTAATTTTAGCCGCAACAATTTTGTTAACTTCAGAATATGGTGTTGTTAAAGCGGCGCAACTTGCCGGTTTAATGTACGTTGTGCGCAATATTACTTATGCAGGCGTGTCATTTCCTATCGGTGCGCTTAGCGATAAAATTGGGCGTATAAATATTTTAATTTTTGGTTACTTGCTTGGCGTGATTACGATAACAGGTTTTTTACTAGCATTCTGGTTCGAATGGACAAATCTGATTTACCTTTTCTTCCTTTTTGGACTTGCAGGAATATTCATCTCAATAGAGGACACGCTTGAAAAAGCAATTACTGCTGATTTTATCCCGTCAGAAATACGCGGTATAGGTATGGGCATGCTTGGCGCGGTCAATGGCATAGGTGATTTTATTGCAAGCGTAGTTGTCGGAATACTTTGGACAATAATCTCGCCTGTTGCCGGTTTAGGGTTTTCAGCTTTATGTATGTTTGCAGGCGCATTGTTATTGATAAAAAAATATAAGGTAATTAATTTCTAAAGATATGAAGCTCGAAAGAAGAATATAGAAATAGCTGAAAAATAAAACATTCGAGTTATTGTGATTCCAATTTCATCTGGATTGCATTGATATATTAGACGAATATTTCAGAGGTCTCACCTAACTATTCGATTTTGACAAAAATAAAAGCGCTAAAAGATTTTGATTTCTAGCGCTTAAGTAAAATTTTCGAATTATAAGAAAATATTAAA
>JBBIII010000021.1:0-31805 GCA_037446575.1 Ignavibacteriales bacterium | reverse complement strand
CAAGTGGAGTATATTTTGCTCAGATTATTACGAAATTTGAAAATCAAGAAGTTGCAGTCCAAACAAAAAAAATTATTATAGCGAAATAGTAAAAAGTCAGAACGTTAATATGCAAAAGAATGAAACAGCGTTCTTTTAGTTAATAATAAAAATAAGTTCGTATAAACAATCGGCTTATTCAGTAACATTTTTAAAAAAATCAATAGCTGTAATCTCCTGAAAGTTCGAAGGGTTGACTATTGCCATAAAACTTTCACTTTTGAGCAGTAATCGTAGATGTAAAGTATGTATCATTGGGTTTATTATTTTATTCATACAGATTTTATCTTATTAGAATAATATTGATTTATTGATTTAATAAAAAAACCTCCATCCTTTTGAACAATATTCCTTTTTTTTGAAATAATTTAAGTTTTTTACGCACTACTTTTTGGCATTGCTTATGTAAGGAAAAAGTTGGTTTTGTGTATTTTTTAAATGCACTGTATTTACCTACAAAGAAAAATATCTAACGAAATTCTAATGAACTTTCCAAACAACAGTTAAGGAGGAAAGATGAGGATTGGTAAAGAGTTTTTGGGCAAGGCGCTTTGTATATTCGCAATTCTAATTTTACTACCGTGTATATTAAATGCGCAAGGTTCAGGTTCGATAAAAGGGAGAGTAATAGATAAGGCAACAGGAGATGAATTAATTGGCGCAAATGTAGTAATACGTAATACTAGTATTGGCGCCTCAACCGACATAAACGGAAATTATTTATTACGCTTTGTTCCCACAGGCGTGTTCACTATCCGTGTATCATATATTGGATATCAAGAAATACTAAGAGAAGTGGTAACAGTACAAGGCGATACTAAAGAAGAGAACTTTCAACTAACGGCTCAAACATTAATAGGGGATGAAGTAATAGTTACTGCACAAGCCCGTGGGCAAGATGCGGCAATAAACCAGCAAATTACATCTAATACAATTTCTAATATCGTTGCGGCAGATAGAATTAAAGAACTCCCCGATGTAAATGCGGCTGAATCAATTGGCAGGTTGCCGGGCGTCGCAATAAATAGGTATGGTGGAGAAGCAACTCAAGTATCTATTCGTGGATTATCACCCAAATATAATCTAGTTACAGTAAATGGTGTTGCATTACCAGCAACTGGAGATTGGGATCGTAGCGCGGATTTATCGCTCATATCGTCGAATATGCTACACGGCATTGAGTTAAAAAAAGCCGTTACACCAGATATGGACGCCGATGCTATTGGCGGCACTGTCGATCTAAAATTAAAAGAAGCCCCTGAAGAATTTGCGGCGAATATTTCTATACAGGGCGGTTACAATCAAATGCAAAAATATTATGGTAATTATAATATTTCGGCAAATGTTAGTAATCGATTTTTTGATAATCTATTGGGCGTTGTAGCAGGATTAAATTTTGATAATTATGATCGTAGTGCTGATAAATTTCAAGGGGGGTATCGTCTACCCCCAGGGACGACTACAATATATGTTCAAGAAATTGCAATGAGAGAAGAAAAAGTGACGAGAAAGAGATCGGGGGGAAATCTTTTATTGGACTTATCGATTCCGTACGGTAAGGTAAATATCAATGGTTTTTACAATCAGCTCAATTCGGATGGTGCATTTAGGATTAATAGAATAAATGTAAACGATAACAGGCATTACTATGATTTAGAATTAAGAAAAGGCAAGACAGAGGTGTTTACAGGATATGTGGGATTGAAACAAGATTATCATTGGATATACATGGATATTAGTTTTTCTCATAGCTTTTCAAAATCAAATAATCCGGAAGATAAAGCCTGGACATTTGCTCAAGAAAATGGCTCTTTAAGCAACACACAAATTCGAAGTGCATTCAATGTTCCGAATTATCTAACAGTTGACACAAGCATAACCGGCTTAAGATCGGTTTTTAAATATAGTACTGTCAGAAAAGAAGAACAAACAACCGCACAATTAAATTTTCAGGTTCCATTTCAGTTAGGTGAAAATTTGGATGGATATATAAAATTTGGCGGTAAGTTTAGAAGATTAATTAGAGATAACGATCAGGAGCAGTTTGGAAGAGATGCAATGCACTATAATGATATGAGGGGAAATATTTTACCTGCCCTTCTCCAAAAATTATGTGAAATGTATCCTGCCTCAATGTATGACGATGGATTTATTTACTCGCGAGATTCAGCAAACATTCAAGTAAAAGGATTGGGTATGCCAGTATGGATGTTTCTAAGCGACTATTCACGTTCCGATTTTTTGGATGGAAATTTTCCGTTGGGTATTTCGCTTAATCCCGAAAGGTTAATGAAGGTCTATAATGCTCTGCAAAAGACTAATCAATGGTTCAAATATTATATAGGTTCATTAGGTCGTGATTATATGGGAACCGAAGAACTCGGTGCGCTTTATTTTATGATGAATTTAAACATTACAGGATATTTGACAATTATTCCGGGTGTTCGGTGGGAAAGGGATATTTCTAAATACACCGGACAACGTTACAGAGAGGTTGATAGAGCTTTTGAACAATTACCGCCTGTTGATTATCAAAGAATAACTAATACAAGAAATTTTTCCTTTGTTCTCCCTGCTTTGCATATAATAATTAAGCCGGCAGATTGGCTGAAAATTAGGTTAGCGAGAACAGAAACTTTAACCCGACCCGATTATATGAATTATGCTCCGATAACTTATATAAATAATTATCAGTCAGATGTAACTGCGGCTAATTCTACTCTTAGACCTGCACGGTCTAAGAATTATGATGCTGCGCTCTCTGTATTTCAATCTTATATAGGTCTTTTTTCTGTGGCAGGGTTCTATAAAGAGATTAAAGATTTAATCTTTTGGACCAGATACTATATATATCCAAGAGTACCAATTTTACCAGAATTAAACATCCCAATTTCTTGGTACAATCCTACTGGTTCTACAACTACATATCAAGCAACACCACGAGTATCAACATTCCTTAATAATCGTAATATAACATATTACCGAGGTTTTGAATTAGAATGGCAAACACGTTTCTGGTATTTACCGTCAATATTACAAGGATTAGTATTCAATATTAATTATTCACGTATATATTCAAAAACTAATATCAATTGGTACAAAGTGAATGAGCGAACAATTACATTCCCGCCTCCGCCACGAAGGAGTTATTCATTGACTGATACAGTAAGAGAAGCTCGTATGCCTGATCAACCTTCGTACATTCTAAATACTACGCTTGGCTTTGATTACAAGGATTTCTCTGTTCGTTTGTCATATTTATTCCAAACCGATAAAACGACATCAATAGACGCTCAAAATCCAGTTCTTGATACTTATCAAGGGAAATATTATCGCTGGGATATGACTGCTCAACAAAAAATCGGTTGGGGAATAACGCTATTTGCCAACTTCACTAATTTAAATAATAGACGAGATGATAGTTACAGAGGCGCGTCAATGACCGATCCCAGTTATTTTGAATATTATGGATTTACTATGGATTTAGGTATAAGATATACGTTTTAATTTTAAACCTTAATTACTAATTAACAAAAATTCCACTTATTATTGGAGGATTTTATATGAAGCTCAATTACATTATTGGTTTATTAGCTTTAGTGCTAATATTTGCTCTTGTTCCAACACAACAGGTAAAAGCTCAATCCGATACATTGACGGTAGAATGGCTCGCAGGGGATAATCTTATCGTTAATTCATTATATGACGCTGTTATGGGTGATACCGTTGCTGGAGGCGCAAGGAAAAATTTAAACCGCGTTTATAAATTAAAAAGGGGCGGCTATTATTGGTTAACTCAAAGAATAGCTAATGATGGATTCCCTCTAAGAATTGTTGGGGAAATTCCGGGTAACACATTAGAAACAGCTCCAGCAGTTGTTCAAATGGTTTCAAAAGAAGGTTCGGTTGATGGGCGGATATTTACAGGTCTGCATGATATGGTGCTTAAAAATTTGTGGCTCACTGGTAGAGATGATAATGGAACCCAAACTTATTATCAACCGATTCAGATAGATGCAAATGGAAAGCGGTTTGTATTTGATAATTGTGTACTCGAACAAACTAACTTCGCATTGATTGCGTTCACAGGTAAAGATAACGTAATTTATTTTACGAATAATAAATTCCGTAATCTACTTGGCAAACCGAGCACACAACAATGGGAAGGAAGAGGAATCTCTATTTGGGCAGACCAGGATACAGTTATTGTTGAAAACAACACATTCTTTAATATTCAATTTACAGTGCTTCAAATTGAAGGAGGCGCGGCAAAATATTTACGTTTTAATCATAACACAATGATCAATGTCGGTCGGAATTTTATGGCGGGTGGTTGGTTTAGAACTGCTTATTTTGCCAACAATTTGCTAGTTAATGGTTTCTGGCATGGAGAAGGGTATTCTGATTATTCAAACCCAGGCAGAGATCCACGTTCGTTGTATGCTGGAATGTGGGGAATCTCTCCATTACCATCAAAATATGGAACGGAAGCCGGACGTCGTATATTGTTCACAAAATTTGCATCGTGGCGAGATCCGTTCTTTACCACAAAGTATGGCGATACTATTCGTACGCAATTCATTGTCGGACCCGTTACCAGATTAGATTTCTTAGAGAAATTAGCTGAAGATGGCGTATCTAAATTTTATGAACAAGTAAAAGTTGTGGATACCACGTGGTTATCAGAAAGACCCAACTTTACAGCTTACCCTGTTAGTGCAGCAATGCGCGATTCAATGTGGAGAAATATAACACAACTTCGTTCAGGCGCAACTCCAGCCGCAGATTATCATTACGCCGTTACTGAATATGCAACAGGAATTACCTGGCCGCTTCCAGAAAACTTTGCTTATTCAACACCTGCAAACTTGATAACAGCGGGTACAGATGGGTTGCCATTGGGAGATTTAAACTGGTTCCCAGCTCAAAAAGCGACGTTTGAAGCAAACAAAGCCGCTGAAATAAAGAAAATTGAAGATATGCCGGGCGCTGTTTTTACCGATGTGCCTGTTACAGAATATGAAGCAGAACTTGGAACACTTGGTGGCACTGCCGCTGTTCAGCCGTTCCAAGGATTTTCATATTTCCAAATGGATGGTGGCGGATGGATACAATGGGATTTTAACATTGCAACTGCTGGCCAATACGATCTCAATGTCTGGACACATCTGCGTGATAATAGTATGAGGGGTCAAAGGATAATTGTAAATAGTGTAAGTATAAAGGATCCGAAAAATTGGGGTGAATATATCTGGGCTCCCGAAGAAGCCGGACATCCAACATTTGGAATGCCTAAAAATGCATGGGCATGGTCTCTTATTAAGCAATCCGAAATATTACAAGCCGGAGCTTTAACGCTTCCTGCTGGTAATAATACTATTCGAATTGAATCTTCTTGGGGCTGGCAAAACTTTGCAGGCATAAATGTACTCCCTGCTGGTAATACGACTCCTGCCGTCGAATTACGCGCGCCAGATGCAACTTTTGATATTGTCGCATTAAAAGCAGAAGGTGCGCCTTGGGTGCCAAGCAAATTCAAATCTGTTGAACTTAAATCCAATGGCAATGTTACACTGAACATTAACGCGCCAAAAACTGCAAATTATCTCTTTCAGATATTTTATCAAAACTATAGCGGCCCGCATGCATTACAATTGCAAGTTGATGGAGGCGCTTCTGTCAACTTTAATCTTGAAAGCAAATCCGATTCAACCGGGCTTGATAAATTATCAGGTGTATTCTTATTAACAGAAGGCGCACATACGTTAAAAATTTCGGGTGCTGACGCGCAAATTGATAAAGTAACTTTGGTCGAAAGAATAGTTCAAACCGACGTTGAAGATATGAATTTACCTCACAAATTCGCTCTCGAACAGAACTATCCTAACCCGTTCAACCCTGCTACTACAATCAACTTTACGCTTGGTAAAGCCTCCAATGTAAAATTGGTTGTGTATAATATTTTAGGTCAAAAGGTTGCTACGCTTGTGGATAGCAGAATGAACCCAGGACCTCAATCGGTTGTCTTCGATGCAAGTCGATTAGCAACTGGTGTCTACTTCTATAAACTTGAAGCAGGAGAATTTAATCAAGTTAAGAAGATGTTATTACTGAAATAAGTTCTTCTATTTAGAAGAAAAATGTTAAATGGTGGACCGGTAGAGCCGCGCAATTTCTGCCGGCTCTGCCATTTTTTTTCTATATTAAAAAGAGTATAATGAAAAAAATATTTTACATTTTATTGCTAACATTCGTCTTTGCTAATTTATTTGGACAAGATCTAAAGATGGAGTATAAAAATTTTCAATCCCTTAGTTATGAACAAGCAGATGCCAAAGCCGACTCTTTTGTTAATTTAATGACAATGGAAGAACTAATAGCTTATGTTGGCGGAGATAAATCTTTCTTTATTCGTGAGATTCCTCGTTTGAATCTGCGCGAAGTTTATATGACAGATGCAACCCAGGGAGTTCATATACGAAAGAAATTCAATAAATTCGATTTATCTAAATATCAATTAACAAAATCTACTGCGTTTCCATGTCCAATTCTTTTAACTTCTGCATGGAATCGAGAACTGACTTATTCCTATGCTATATCAATCGGCGAAGAATGTCGCGCAGGCGGTATCGGAATTTTGCTTGGTCCCGGAATGAATCATTACCGCCACTCTCAATGCGGAAGGAACTTTGAATACTTTGGCGAAGATCCTTTCCTTCGCTCTCAACTTATAGCCGAGTATGTAAAAGGTGTTCAGAGCACAGGTACGGTTGCAACTCTTAAGCATTTTGTAGCCAACAATACTGAATTTTACAGGAGAAAAAGTAACTCTATTATAGATGAACGGACTTTGTTCGAGATTTATTTGCCAGCATTCAAATCCGGTATTGATGCTGGAGCAACCGCTGTTATGACCTCCTACAATTTGTTAAATGGAGAATGGGCAGGACAAAGCGAATACGTAATCAAAGATTTGTTGCGGAAACAATTAGGTTTCCGCTGGTTAGTAATGACAGATTGGTGGTCAGTTTGGGATGGAGAAAAAGTAGTCAAATCCGGGCAAGACCTTGAAATGCCGGCGGCGTATGCACTTAAAGATATTAAGCAATTATTGGATGAAGGCAAGATTCAGCTTGCAGAGATAAAAACAATGGCAAAGAACATTCTAAGAACTTATTTTGCAATGAAGTTAGATGAGCGCAAGCCGGAATCTGAATACAATCAGACATTCGCTCAACATGAATCTATCGCTCTTCAAACCGTAAGAGAAGGAATTGTATTGCTCAAGAATCGGAATTCAATTCTACCTTTAAAGCAAAATATTAAATCAATACTTGTGGTTGGAGAGTATGCTGGAAAAATTATTGGCGGCGGTGGTTCTGCGGAAGTAAAAGGATATAATCATAAAATATTGATTGATGAGCTAAAAAAAGAATTCGGAAAAAAAGTCATATATCAAAAAAAGCCGTCCATAAAAGAAATTAAAAAAGCAGATATTGTAATTTGCAATATCGGAACAAAGGATAGCGAAGGATGGGATCGTCCGTTTGAGCTTCACGCTGATCAGGAAAAATTAGCACGTTTGTGTGTTGAAAATAATCCGAATACAATTGTAATTGTAACTACCGGAAGTGGCGTTAGAATGACCGACTGGAATGATAAAGCCGCCGCTATTATCTACGGCTGGTATGTAGGGCAGAATGGCAATATTGCATTAACAGAAATTATATCCGGTAAAACGAATCCATCAGGAAAATTGCCGATAAGCATCGAGAAGGAATTTAAAGATTCGCCGGGATACGATTACATTCCTAAAGGCGAGCATCTGTATTCCGATTGGAACGATGAAGCTGAAAAGAAACATCCCGTATATGATGTGAAATATTCTGAGGGAGTCTTCACCGGTTATAGGTGGTACGAATCAAAAAATATTGATCCGCTCTATCCGTTTGGTTTTGGATTATCTTATACAACTTTCGAATATAGCGATCTAAAAATTTCTAAAGAGATATTTACAGCTGAAGATAAAATAACCGTTGAGCTTAAAGTTAAAAACACTGGAAGCGTTAAGGGAAAGGAAATAGTACAACTTTATGTTCAGGATTTAGAAAGCTCTATTCCACGTCCACTTAAAGAATTAAAGGGTTTCATAAAAATCGAGTTGGAATCGGGGGAAGCAAAAACTGTAAAATTCGCTTTAGATAAATCTGCATTTTCATTTTGGTATATCGAAAAACATGATTGGTTAGCTGAAGCCGGTGAATTTAACATACTGATTGGAGCTTCATCTAAAGATATTAGATTGCAGAAAGCAGTAACCCTAATAGACAAGATGAAATAATCTGTGCAGTGAAGGAGATTAGAATGCGCAAAACTCAAATATTTATTGTCGTTGGATTTCTCTTAAGCATTAGTCAACTAATTTTTGCGCAAGGGAATCGCATTCAATATAATAATCAGGATTTATTTTTAAGCGGAGTAAATTTAGCATGGATGAGCTTTGCTAACGATATAGGACCTGGGCAAACTAACTTTGCAATTTTTGCTGACTTTTTCCTGGCGATACACGATAGCGGTGGAAATGCTGTAAGATGGTGGTTGCATACTAATGGCTCTAGCTCGCCAGAATTTAATTCAAATAGTTATGTTATAGATCCTGGGCAAGGTACAATACAAGATTTAAAAACAATTCTTGATATTGCTTGGGAACGAGAAGTAGGTGTTATTCTCTGTCTTTGGTCGTTTGATATGCTTCGTAAGTCTAATAGTTCTACACTAATCCAACGAAATACGTTACTTCTCTCCGATACAAATTACACACGCGCATACATCAATAATTGTTTAATTCCGATGGTTGATTCACTTAAGAGGCATCCTGCAATTATTGCATGGGAAATTTTTAACGAGCCGGAAGGAATGAGTAACGAATTTGGCTGGAGTGATATTAATCATGTCCCAATGTCTTCGATTCAAAGATTTGTAAATCTTTGTGCTGGTGCAATACATCGAACCGATACATCTGCGCTGGTAACTAACGGAACATGGAGTTTTAAAGCATTGACAGATATACAGATTTCGGCATCTATGCAAAAAGTAAGCGCCGAACAACGAAAATTACAAGCGGCACAACTTATAGATCGATATAATTTTACTTTATCGGTCGAAGAAGTTTCACAATATCTTGATCGGTTGGCAGTGCAGGCAAACTATAATTACTACAGAGATGATAGACTAATTAGTGCTGGTGGCGATCCAGATGGAACACTCGATTTTTATTGTGTTCACTATTATGTAGGTACTGGTCCTAGTCCGTTTCGAAATTCAGCGAGTGCTTGGGGAATCACAAAACCAATTGTTGTTGCAGAATTTCATACTACCGACACAGATGGTGTTCCGAAACAGTACCTCTACCCGACGCTTTATTCCAACGGTTATGCTGGCGCCTTAGCTTGGTCGTGGACTGATAACGCCGTGTCGCAAAAATCAGATATGCTTAATGCTCTGCGCTTTATGTGGAATAATTATCGGAGCGCAGTTGATGTAAATGGAATTAGCGGAGAATGGCCAAGGGTTACACTAACATCTCCAACTAATGACGCAAAATTTAATAGCGGAGCCGAAATTACAATCGAAGCCACTGCTTCTGATCCAGACGGCGAAGTAATAGCAGTAGAATTTTTTATATCGGATACTATAAAAATTGGTGTCGATTCTACAGTCCCTTATTCGTTTATATGGTCCGGTATGATTGATGGAAATTATTCACTTACTGCTATCGCTAAAGATAATATTGGAAACAAGCGAAAGTCTAATATTGTAAAAATTCAAATTGGCGCTCCACCATTCTTTAGATACGAAGCAGAAAGAGCAACGCGATCAGGAACAGGCATGTCTGTGAAATTTAGCGCTGTCGCAAGTAGTAATTATTTTGTTGATGTAGCAACTAACGCCGCTGGAACGACCATAACTTGGACATTTACAAATGTTTTTGCCGCCGGCAATTATGACTTAATATTCGGATATAATCTATACTATGATAGTCCAAAAGGCCAATTCATTAATGTAAATGGATCACGGATCGGAGAACTGATGTTTGATGGTGTTAAGCAAACTTGGTTGGAAAAGAAAATGAATGTGCCTCTTATTTTGGGGTCTAATTCTGTCCAAATGGAAATGTCGTGGGGATGGATGTATGTAGATTATTTAGATGTGCCTCGTGAGGTTGTAACCTCTGTAATGGATGAAAAACAAATCCCGTTATACTTTTCGTTAGAACAAAACTATCCCAATCCGTTTAATCCGAATACAGTTATCAGTTATCACCTGCCCGCCCGCTTGCCAGCAGGGCAAGCTAGTCAGGCGGGGTTATCAGTTATCAGTAATGTAACTCTGTGTGTATATGACATTTTAGGGAGAGAAGTAGCGACATTAGTCAACGAAGTCCAACCTGCAGGCAGTTACTCGATCAAATGGGATGCGAGTAAATTTGCAAGTGGTGTTTATTTCTATAAAATACAAGCCGGAACATTTTCTCAAGTTAAAAAAATGCTTCTCATCCGGTAGTTAGGCGAACTAATACTAATGAAGCATACAATGAAATCGCAAAGTCTATGTTTTATATTCGTGTTCATCTTCATCAATTTAACTTTTTCACAATCGAATCTCGAAACTTCTGCAGATAAAAAAGCCATTGCATCAAAAATGCGACAAATCCTTGATGATGAATTCAGCAGGTTCTTTCCCTCAGCTATTGATTCGGTCTATGGCGGTTTCTTTAGCGATTTTAATTACAGATGGGAGTTAGTCGGTCAACAAAATAAAATGATTGTAACACAAGCTCGCCACATCTGGTCAGCATCGAACGCGGCTTTATTTTATAGGGCAAATAAAACGTTTTTCAAAATTGCCGGTCATGGTTTTAAATTTCTTAAAGAAGTAATGTGGGATAACGAACAGGGGGGATTCTATAATTTTGTTTCAAGAAAAGGCGAACCATTAGAAGAAAATGATCGCATTCTCAAATATACTTATGGTAATGCATTTGCCATTTACGGACTTTCAGCTTACTACAAAGCTTCCAACGATACGAATGCTTTAGAACTTGCCCGTAAAACTTTTTATTGGCTGGAAAAAAACAGCTTCGATTCCGTTTACGGCGGATATTTTCAATTTATGCAAATTGACGGAACGCCATTTAAAAATGGATTTAGAGTCAACCAAAAGTTGTGGTACCCTCCAAAAGATCAAAACTCTTCAATTCATCTTCTTGAAAGTTTTACTGAATTATATTCTGTTTGGCCCGATTCGCTGTTGCGCAAACGCCTTTTACATCTTTTAAATCTAATCCAAAATAAAATCGTTACAGAAAAAGGATATATGAATCTTTTCTTTTTACAGGATTGGACGCCGGTTTCTTATCGAGATTCGAGTGATGAAGTGCGTGCGCATAATTATTATTTCGATCATGTTTCTTTCGGACACGATATTGAAACGGCTTACCTGCTTTTAGAAGCATCTGAAACTTTAGGATTGAAAAATGATACCACCACGTTGAGAATTGCAAAGAAAATGGTAGATCATAGTCTGCAATATGGATGGGATGACCAAAATGGAGGATTGTTTGACCGTGGTTACTATTTTGCTGGAGAAACAAAACCGAAAATCATACAGCAATTAAAAGAATGGTGGTCGCAAGCCGAAGCGTTAAATTCACTTCTGATGATGTATGAACTTTTTCCGCACGAGCGAAAATATTACTACAAAAAATTTTTAGATCAATGGAAGTATTGTGAGCAATATCTAATTGATCAGGAATTCGGTGGATGGTTTTGGGGCGGTTTAGATCAAGACCCTGCAATTAGAACATCACCAAAAGCATCTATCTGGAAAGGAAATTATCATACTTCAAGGTCATTAATTAATTGTATTAAACGATTAGAGAAATAGAAATTTATTTTGCGCTTCTTAGTGCTCTTAGTAGTTTTAATGCTAAAGAAAGAAAAAATGGAAAGACGAACCTTTATCAAAATAAGCGGAGCACTTGCCGCCGGTATGACGTTTGCTGAAATTGGATGTAAAACATTCCGATCGCCGACTGATCCGATTTCTAAATTTCAGACATATCGTGGATTTAATTTGACAGAAAAAACTGGCGCCGGTGTGCGGCGAAAATTCAATGAACAAGATTTTGAAATTATGGCTGAGTGGGGCTTTAACTTTGCCCGCATCCCTATGTCATACTGGAACTGGGCATCGAAAGATGATTGGCTGAAAATTGATGAAGATGTGATGACTGATATTGATGAAGTTGTTGAGTTCGGTAAGCAATACGGCATCCATATTAATCTAAACTTTCACCGTGTGCCCGGTTATTGCATCAATGGCAGAGATTTGGAACCGATGGATTTATTTGATGATACTCCTGAACGTATGCAGAAAGCTTTAGATGCCGTAATCTTTCATTGGAAATATTTTGCTCGGCGCTATAAAGGAATTTCAAATCATCAGTTGAGTTTTGATCTTATCAACGAACCGCCTAAAAATACGAATGAACAGCGTTACGAAGTAATAGCACGAGCGCTTGTAAAAGGAATTCGGGAGGAAGACCCAAAAAGACTAATTGTTGTTGATGGAAAAGATATCGGTCGCAATCCGATGCTCGGCATCGTTGACTTGGGAGTTTTACAAAGCACGCGTGGTTACGATCCGATGGCAGTCAGTCATTACACTGCTACATGGGTTCCTGATGATGAGAAGGAAACATTCAATCCGCCGAATTGGCCCCTCAAAGCCGATGATGGGAAAATTTGGGATAAATCTGTTCTAAAAGAAAAATTAATAGATCGTTGGAAACCGTTAACAGATAAAGGCGTTCAGGTTCATGTTGGCGAGTGGGGTTGTTACAATCAAACTCCACATAATGTTTGTCTTGCGTGGATGCGGGATATTCTTTCCTTGTGGCGCGAAGCACAATGGGGTTGGGCAATGTGGAATTTAAGAGGGACATTCGGCGTGTTGAATAGCGAACGAAAAGATGTAACTTATGAAAATTACAAAGGACATAAATTAGATAAAAAAATGTTAGAATTAATAAAAGAATCATCTTATTAGGAAAAGTAACATGAGAAAAGCCGTTGGTTTAATTCTATTCTGCTATTCTTTGGCGCTGTCGCAAAATACGCCGTTCTCGCGCGGCGTTAATCTTACAGGTTGGTTTCAGGCAGATAACCCAAAACAAATTCAGTTTACAAAATACACAAAGAAAGATTTGCAGAACATAAAATCGCTTGGAGCTGATGTAATTCGCCTACCGATAAAACTTCACTCAATGACAAACGGGGCGCCATCGTACACGCCCGATCCACTCTTTCTAAAATTCTTAGATAGCGTTGTTACATGGGCAGAGGAATTGGATTTGCATTTAATTCTGGATAACCATACTTCAGACGGTTCGCAAAAAACAGATACGAATATAGCTCAAATTTTAATTCCTGTCTGGACAAAAATGGCTGAACATTACAAACACCGGTTCACAAAATTATATTACGAAATATTAAACGAACCGCAAGGTATTACCGATGCTAAGTGGAATCAAATACAACAGCAAGTTGTTTCTGCAATCCGCGCTGTGGATACAGTACATACAATTATTGTTGGTCCTGCAAGCTGGAACAGTTATAACAATTTATCGGCAATGCCTGTGTACGCTGATACAAATCTGATTTACACATTTCACTTTTATGATCCATTCATTTTTACACATCAAGGAGCAAGCTGGACTGACCCAAGTCTTGTGCCTTTATCCGGTGTTCCATTTCCCTATAATTCGCAAAAAATGCCAACGTGTCCCCCGGCATTAGTCGGAACTTGGATTCAGACCGCTTTACAATATTATCATTTAGATGGGACTGTTCAGAAAATTCAAGAACGGCTCAATGTTGCAAAGAATTTTCGTAATGCGCGTAATGTTCCAATTTATTGCGGCGAACTTGGAGTCTTTATTCCTAATAGCTCTGATACAGATAGAGTATATTGGTACGAAGTTGTGCGAACATACTTAGAGCAAAATAATATTGCTTGGACTATTTGGGACTATCAAGGAGGATTTGGTTTGTTTAAGAAAAATTCAAATGAAATGTTTGAACATGATTTGAATATTTCCTTGCTTGAAGCGCTTGGATTTACTGTCCCGCCGCAAACAGAATATATCCGAAAACCTGATTCTACAAACGTCGAACTTTATACAGAATATATTGGAACAAGAATAGAAAATGCAAGCTACTCACCTGCAGGTACGCTCGATTTCTTTTATGATGTTGCTCCTTACAACGGCAATTACTGCATTCATTGGAAAAATGCGTTGCAGTATCAGCACATTGCTTTCGATTTTAAGCCAAATAGAGATTTTTCCAACTTGAGAAATAGCGGCTATGTTTTAGTCTGCAGAATAAAAGGGGATGTTCCAACCGCATCATTTGATATCAGGTTTGTGGATAGTAAAAAAGATGCCATCGATCGGCCATGGCGCATGCGATATAAAATTACAAATGCTATTGTAACTTTTAATAATGAGTGGCAGTATTTGCAGATTCCGCTTAGCAATTTTACCGAACATGGAGCTTGGGATAGCAACACGTGGTTCAATCCGCAAGGATTATTTGAGTGGACCGATATTGACCGATTCGAAATTGTTGCAGAAGATATGAATCTTACAAACATCAATCTTTGGTTTGACGATATTTTAATAATCAATCCGAGCAACCTCGTATTAGATAATCAGGTTGTTCCATCTTACTTTTATCTTGCTCAAAATTATCCCAATCCATTCAATCCGACTACAAGCATAAGTTACCAGTTGCCGGTTTCCAGTTACACTTTATTAAAAGTCTATGATCTTTTAGGAAGGGAAGTTGCAACATTAGTTGACGAAATTCAATCGCCGGGTTCTTACACAGTGAACTGGGAGGCAAGTTCATTAGCTAGCGGAGTATATTTCTATAAATTAATTGCTAATAAATTTTCTATTACTAAGCGTATGATGATATTAAAATAATTTGGAGATTACTGTATGAATAGAAGATTTTTTCTAAGTTCGATCCCTGCGGGAGCATTAACTCTAAACTCAATTTAGTTAGGCAATAGTATGATTGATAGAAAAAAATTTCCTTCTAAAGTAAAGAAACTCATCGAAAAAGTTATGCTCGCAATGTTTACAATGCAACGAGCTACTTGTGAACAAGGCGTAGCTATGCAAGCATTATTAGAATTAGGCGAAGAAGAATTCGTGATTCTAATGGCAAAGGACGCGGTTTTGCGTCAATCAGAAGATGGCAGATTAGCGATGTTGCTTATGCGTCGTTTTTAAAAAATGAAAACAAGCGCGCGTATTTAACTCTCAAATGATAATAGACATTGATGTATATAGAAATAAGTTAGGTATAACACACGCCGCAATTTCGAAGCCGGTTCTTGAGCGGCTATTAAACAAAAACATACGGATTGGCGATTTTTTCCTTTGGGGGCTATTAACGTCTCATTCTATTCTTCTCAGTCTTTCGATTTTATATTATCGCCTGTCTTACACTGTTTGCTTAAATAATTAGCTTTATTAGTAATTGACTTTATGACAACAAGCTGACAAATTATGAAAGAAGTAACAAGAAATATCAGAATTGAGAAAAAGGAAAACTTACCGCTAATGTCCAAAAAACAAATTTTAGGCATTGCTATATTGGTTTGTTCTGTTGTTGGATACGTAGCTTTCTTCACAATATTTTCCAATAACAATTCAAATGAACTTGTCGAAGTGTATTTTGCCGATCGAATGACAAAAGCTCATTTGATGTTGATTGATAATTTCAATCATATACATAATGGGCAAATTAAAATTGTGCCTATTCATTTTCCGCAATCGGAATTCAGCACGGATATGCGTAAAGAGGTTCTTGCTCGGTCATTACGCGGCGATGACGACGCTATAGATATATTCGCAGTTGATATTATTGGTGTTGATCGGTTCGCAAAGTGGAGCGAACCGCTCGATCAATATTTTTCGACAGAAGAAAAACAAAAAATATTGCCCATTGCGATTCAAACTTGTTATATTGACAGCGCGCTCATGGCGATTCCATTGGATCTTGTCCAAAGCGTAATGTACTACCGTGAAGATTTACTGAAAAAATCAAAAAAGGGAAATGAGCTGATTGCGAAATTACAAGCCGGCATCACATGGGAAGAGTTCCGCGACTTCGGAGTAAAAATGAAGAGCAAAAACCCATTCTATATTTTTCCCGCATCCGATTATGAAGGGTTGATTTGCAGTTATATCGAAAACCTGTTAAGTCTTAAACCTGATTATTTTGAAACAAATGGATTTAAATTCACCACTCCTGAAGCGCGCAGAGCTTTGCAAATATTAGTTGATTTAGTGCAGACATATCGTTTAACGCCTCTAGTCGTTACTTCATTTATTGAAACAAGTAGTTATCAATATTTTATTGAAAACGACGGTTTATTTATCAGAGGATGGACTATTTATGATACAGATTATGCGGATGACCCTGTAGATAAAAACAAAGAGCGATATTTACGAAAAGCTATGATACCTCATCCTGCTGGCGGAAAACCGGCTTCAATATTCGGCGGATGGAATTTGATGGTAGCTAAATCGAGCAAAAAGAAAAATGAAGCAATTAAGTTTATAAAGTTTCTTCTTTCCGATGAGTCGCAAGAAATTATTTATAAACACGGCGGTTATTATCCGGTTGTGCGTAGTTTTTTTGAAGACTCTGTTTATAGCGCTAAATACCCTGAAATAAATTTGATAAGAGAATTTGTGAAGCATGGTGTTTTTAGACCAAAGGAAGAGAACTACACAAAGTATTCTTTAATAATGGCGCGATATTTTTCTCTTGCAATAGCTGGAAAAATCTCTGTGGACGGGGCGCTTAGAGAAACTCAAAACGCAATTGACGCCGAACTACGTCAACGTAGGGAAGACTAACCGATGAAACGAAGAATCAGCTTGCATATCCGCGATAGAATCAAAGAAAAAATTTCCCGTTATCAATTCGAGATTCGGCATATTATAGTAATTTTTGTCGTTCTTATTTCTTTTCAAGTAATTTTAATCTTCCTGCAAAAAGAGACGCTTAGTAATTTCTTACTCGATACGCAAAGCTGGTTTCAAAAGTATTACGCCGAGCGACTTGCCTTAGTTACCACAACTAATATGGAAATGCTGTTTGAAAATCAGCAGAGATTGCGCATACAACGCGAAGATTCGGATAATACTATCGCCTCGGCTTTAAATGTGATTTTGAAACAGCAATCAATACATCGCAGTGTTGACGACATATGTCTTTTTTTGGTTCGCGCCGATAATGTCTATGTGGTAGACGGAGGGCAAAAATTGGCGGCTTTCTTTAATAATACATTAGAGCCGGTTTCAGAAAATATTGATTCTCATCATATGTCGGGGTTGAGGTTTTTCCTCTCTCTCAAAAACGAAATGCGTTCATACGAAAAAATTATGAGCGCGGTTACGAATGAAAAAACATTCGATGTCATCGTTCCATTTGTGCCGGATGGTGAGTATCTCGGTGTGCTTTATATGCGTATAACTCCGGACTTTTCTTTCCTTACATCTGAAATTCAATCCAGCTTCAACAAAGCATTTTTGATTATTACTATTTTAATTTTAGCAGGTTTAATCGGAATTTTTTTGGTCTCCTCACGCGCTGTGCAAGAAAGAAACAGAGTGCAGGAAGAGCTATTTATTGAGCACGAACAAAATTTGAAGAGACGTATTCGCTTAGAAAAGGAATCGCTCTTCACTAAAAGAATTTATCATACGCATCACAAAGCTGAAAAAATTATGGGCTTTATAAAAGAAGATGTCCGTAAAATGAACCAAAAAAATCTAAATGCGCTTAAACATCGCGTTATAACTTATTCCAATTTTATTTCAAGAATCATTTATGATATGAAATGGTACGATCAAGATATTAACACCATAGTAAATCCGATGTTCCGATCTAATATAAATTCTGTTATCGAGTTTATTGTTCAAAATGTATTTCTCAGGTTATCTAGTAAGAATGAAATGTTTGAATTAAAGTTGGACTTAGAATCTTCAGTTCCGTCTATTCGAGTAAATGAATTCATTGTTTGGGAAATATTGGAACCGCTAATCCAGAACAGCATTGATCATTGCGGCGTAAATTTTGTTACTATAAAAATTGAAACTAAGTACGACAGCAAAGGGCGCATTACTTATATCAACATCATTGACAATGGAAAAGGTATTGAGCCGGGGTTATTAGAGCTAAGCAAAAAAGGGATTAAAAAAATTTTTTTAGAAAATGAAACAACAAAAAAACATATTGAATCGCATTCAGGATATGGATGTTATATAGCTTATCAATTAGCTGTAGGCAAGTGTGGGTGGAAACTTGATGTTGATAATATGCCGGAAGGTGGCTGTAAATTTTCCATAGTCATTAAGAATTAGGAGTAAATATGTCATCCGCAAATATTATAAAAGTATTGTTAGTTGACGATGAAGAATTTGATGTTTCGCGTGTAAAAAATACTGTCAGGTTATCTTCAACTAAAATCCAAATAGAAAGTGTTTTTTCAAATGGAAGGGCGGCTTTAGAACAAATTCAGCAGAATACGGATCTATTCGATGTTGTAATTCTCGATTATCAGATATCGGGCGGACTTCGAGGTGAGGAGTTGATTCGTAAAATTAAAGAATCTGATCCTCTGATTCAAATTATTGTTATTACTAAGATGACTACCAACATGACCGATTTTGAATTTGCCAATGGTCTGCTTAAAGCCGGAGCTTTTTGGTACTGCACGAAATATCCCGGCAATATCGAAGAATATATTTATCAACCGACAGATTTTATTCTAAGCATTGTGAATGCTTATGAAAAAAAGAAACTTGAAAAGCAAAAATTGAAATCCGATAAACGTCTGATGCAAAGTATTGAAAGCATGTTAGAATCGAAAAAGATAATCGGAGAATCGAAACAAATAGTCCAGTTATGCGAGATGATAGATAAATATTCGAAAAGCGAAGCAAATATTATGATAACCGGAGGATCTGGTACAGGAAAAGAGTTGGTAGCATGGAACATTCATTTGAAGAGTCGAAGAAAATACGAAAAGTTTGTTCCTATTAATTGCGGAAGCATACCACAAGAATTAATCGAAAGTGAACTGTTCGGATACGAAAAAGGAGCTTTCACAGGTGCAAATGCTAATAAACAAGGTCTTTTTGAAATCGCAAATAATGGAACTGTTTTCTTAGATGAAGTATCTGAATTGTCGCCATCGGCACAGGTAAAATTACTTAGAGTAATGCAGGAAGGTGAGATTGAAAAGATAGGCAGAACGAGCAGTATGTCGGTCAATGTGCGTATTATTGCCGCCACCAATAAGAACCTTGCCTCAGAAGTAAGCTCCGGACGTTTTCGCGAAGACTTGTTTTATCGTCTTAATGTCATACCAATTGATGTAGTGCCGTTACGACAAAGAGGCAATGATATTAGACTTCTATTTGATCATTTCCTTGAATATTTTAGCAACGATATGGAAATTCCGCAGCCAAAAGTTGATGAAAAAGCGTATGAAATTTTACTCAATTACAAATGGCCAGGCAACGTGCGTGAACTTCGCAATGTTGTTCAGCGCCTTGTTCTGAATAATTCCGGCGAAATTGGAGTAAAAGAAATTAGCAATCCTATGATTTTAAAAAATTCTGTTTTATCTAGTGATTCTTCATTTGAAGAATTTTATACCGGACAAGTGTTGACTTTGCGCGAAGTAGAAAAAGCATTTCGCATTAAATATTTTAAATATGTGCGCAGTATCTCCAGCTCCGATACAAATGCCGCAGAAAAACTAGGCATTGCGCCTTCAAATTTTTATAGAATGTGTAAAGAATTAGGTCTAAAATAATTTATTTTTGCTTTATCAACATCTAAAATATATTTAGGAGAAAATTATGAGTGAGGTTGTGGGTAAAATTTCTTTTAAGGAAAAATTTTCGTATGGCTTTGGAGACCTTGCGTCGGTGCTGTATTGGCAAACTTTCATGTTATATTTTACATATTTTTATACTGATGTGTTTCTTATTCCTGCAAGCATAGCCGCTACGTTATTTCTTGTAAGTAGAGTATGGGATGGAGTTAATGATCCGTTAATGGGAATTATAGCAGACCGAACAAAAACGCGCTGGGGGCATTTTCGACCATATCTCCTTTGGTTGTGTGTTCCATTTGCTGTGATTGGTGTTTTAACTTTTACAGTGCCGGATTTTAACGAATCGGGAAAACTTATTTGGGCATTCATAACATTTAATCTTATGATGATGATATATACTGCAATTAATATTCCCTATACAGCATTGTTGGGAGTAATCTCTCCTAATTCAAACGAACGAACAACTGTGTCATCTGTAAAATTCCTGTTCGCATTTTCAGCGGGGATAATTGTCTCTGCATCATTATTGCCGATGGTAAAAACTTTAGGCGGCGAAAATGAAGCTCAAGGTTGGCAGTTGTCTTTCGTAATTTATGGTATCGCCGCGATAATCTTCTTTCTAATTGCTTTTATCGGCACGCGCGAACGCGTTCAACCTCCAAAGTCTCAAAAATCATCCGTTAAACAAGATTTGTTTGAACTTATCACAAATAAACCTTGGTTAATATTACTTGCTGTAACAATAACTTTTATTCTATTTGTTGCCGCTAAAAGCAGTGTTACGGTTCATTATTTTAAATACTTTATCGGAACTCAAGAATTGACATTGCCATTTTTAGGAACAACAAGTTATGATTTTAATACTTTGGTTTCCGTTTATAATACAGTTGGACAAATCTCTGCTTTTATTGGAGTAGTTTTAGTAGGATGGTTTGCAAAATTGATTGGAAAGAAAAAAGCGTTTATGATTATTTTTATCGTTGCCATTCTGAGCACAGCGGCGAACTTCTTGTTATCTGCTAATCAAATTTCGCTGATTTTCTTATTTCAAATAACCGGTTCGATGACAGGCGGACCGTTAAGTGTATTATTGTGGGCTATGTATGCTGATACGGCCGACTATGGAGAATGGAAGCGCGGACGAAGAGCAACCGGACTTGTTTTCTCTGCATCCACTATGTCTCAAAAAATTGGATGGGCATTTGGCGCATTTGTTGCTCTTTCATTAATGGGGCAAGTTGGGTTCGAACCTAATCAAGCTCAATCTGCAGAAAGTTTGCGCGGTCTAATTTTATTATTTAGTCTCATACCTGCAGGGTTTGGCGTCTTGGCGTTAATACTTTCTTTCTTTTATCCTCTTAACGATAAGAGAGTTGATCAAATTGTAAATGATTTAGCTGAAAGAAGAAAAGCCGTTGGTGAAGAACCATCTACAACATAATAAATAATTGAATAAACTATTTAAAAAGACAAATATTGAAATATGAAAAAAACTATAATTGGCAAAGCGTTGCCAAATATACCATGGCAAAAGAAAACGAAAAATTGTAACGATGTTATTTGGAGGTACAGCAAGAATCCGATACTTGATTGGAACCCGATACCAAAAGCCGCGCGCATTTATAACAGCGCTGTAGTACCATACAAAGGAGAATTTGTCGGCGTGTTCAGAGCTGATCAAAAAAATGGGCGCGCAACGCTGTTCAGCGGCAAAAGTAAAGATGGAATTAAATGGAATATCGGGCCCGATCCAATTCATTGGGTTGATGAAATGGGAAAGCCGAATCCTACAAGCTATGCTTATGATCCACGATTGGTACAAATAGAAGATAATTTTTTAATTGTCTGGTGTGATGATTTGCACGGAGCTTCTATCGGACTGGGTATGACAAAAGATTTTAAAACATTTATAAGAATGCCGAATCCATTGATGCCTTTTAACAGAAACGGCGTGCTTTTTCCACGCAAAGTAAATGGAAAGTATTTGTTGTTGAGTCGGCCAAGCGATAGCGGACATACGCCATTTGGAGATATTTTCTTGAGCGAAAGTCCAGATTTAATCCATTGGGGAAATCATAAACACGTGATGAGCAAAGGCGGACAAGGTTGGTGGCAAGGAACTAAAATTGGAGCTGGTCCAATTCCGATAGAAACGACTGAAGGTTGGCTTTTATTTTATCATGGCGTTTCTACAACTTGCAACGGTTTTGTTTATAGTTTTGGAGCTGTAATTTTAGATATTGATAAACCCGAAAAAGTATTATATCGCTCAAGAGATTATTTATTAACTCCCGAGAAATTATATGAAACAACCGGTTTCGTTCCAAACGTAGTATTTCCTTGCGCCAATTTGTATGATGCCGATACAGGAAGAATTGCAATTTATTATGGCGCGGCGGATACATACACAGCCATAGCATTTACTCAGGTTGATGAATTAATTGATTACATCAAGAATAATTCTGAGACGTTTTAAGGCTCGGGATTGTTTTATTTATAATTTTGTTTGAATTACAAAAGCCAGCTGAGTAATTACATTTTACTTATTAAAGAAGTGTGTTTTTGACTTTTTACTTCTTTTATCTATATTACTTCAAATTTTATAACAAGGAGTTGTAACATTGCGTCAGCTTGGTAAGAAATTATATAAACTATGGATGTCATTTGCTAAAGGATTGGCAATAGTTAATACTACTATATTATTAAGTATTGTTTATGTTTTTCTAATTGGATTTGGCGCACTGATAATTAAACTGATAAGAAAAGATTTGTTAAAGCATCGCTTCGGTAAAACAAATTCGTATTGGCAATCAAAAACGCCGGTTGAGCACACTATAGAGCAGGCACGACATCAATTTTGAAAATGAATATTCTTGGATTATCATATTTCTACCATGATGCCGCCGCCGCTCTTGTTCGGGATGGGAAGCTTGTAGCAGCGGCGCAAGAAGAACGATTTACACGAAAAAAACAGGACCAAAATTTTCCCCAAAATGCTATAAACTATTGTCTAAGCTATTCGAATTTACAGCCAAAAGAGATTGATTTTATTGCATTTTACGATAAGCCGCTAGTAAAATTTGATAGGATTTTGCAGACGTATATTGCCACTTGGCCAAAGGGTTTGCATTCTTTTATGAAAGCCATGCCTGTTTGGATAAAAGAAAAGATTTGGATTCCACAATCTATTAGAAACGCCTTGAAATACGAAAGAGAAATTCTTTTTACCGAACATCATATATCACACGCCGCAAGCGCATTTCTTGTATCTCACTTTGAAGAAGCCGCAATTATAACAACAGATGGTGTTGGCGAGTGGGAAACAACTACTTGCGGAGTAGGTCGCGGGAATGATATTCAATTAAATAAATCAATCGAATTTCCACATTCATTAGGATTATTTTATTCTGCATTTACTTATTATTTAGGTTTTCGAGTTAATAGCGCTGAATATAAAGTAATGGGATTAGCTCCTTATGGCGAACCGCGCTTCTATGATCTAATTGTTAAAGATCTTATCCATATTGCAGATGATGGAAGCTTTAGACTGAACATGAAGTACTTCAGCTATGAGTACGGACTAACGATGGTAGGAAAAAAATTTGCAAAACTTTTTAAAGAACCAGTACGAACGCCCGAAACAAAACTAACGCAATTTCATAAAGACTTAGCGGCATCACTGCAAAAAGTTACAGATGAAATTATGATCAAAATGGCTCGATACATAGAAAAAGAAACGCAATTGAAATATCTATGTCTTGCCGGCGGAGTAGCTTTGAATTGTGTTTCGAATAGCAAAATTTTAGAAAACACTTCTTTTAAAGATGTATTCGTACAACCGGCGGCGGGAGATGCTGGCGGTTCGGTAGGAGCGGCATACTATGTCTATAATACTCTTCTTAGGAATCCACGAACTTATACGATGGAGCATGTTTTTCTTGGACCAGAATATGATGATGTACATATTGAAGCGCTTCTAAAACCGAAAAATATTCCATTCAAAAAATTAGATCGGCAAGAATTACTATTAGAAACGACTAAACATATAATAGAGCAAAAAGTTATCGGCTGGTTTCAAGGGAGAATGGAATTTGGACCTCGCGCCTTAGGAAATCGAAGCATAATTGCAGACGCCCGAAATCCAAAGAACCAATCAATTGTCAATCTGAAAATTAAATTTCGAGAAAGTTTTCGTCCTTTTGCGCCTACAGTATTAGAAGAAAGAACTAACGAATATTTTGATTTCGATCGTCCAAGCCCTTATATGCTCTTTGTGGCAAATGTTCGTCCAGAGAAAAGAATAATTCCAGCGGTTACACATGTAGATGCCTCTGCGCGGTTACAGACTATTTCTCGGAATCAAAATCCGTTATATTACGATTTAATAGCTGAGTTTGATAAACAAACTGGATGTCCGGTTATTATAAACACATCTTTCAACGTTCGCGGAGAACCAATTGTATGCACTCCAGAAGATGCATGGCGATGTTTTATGAGAACGGAAATGGACGTATTAGTTTTAGGCAGTTATATAATTGAAAAACAACTGCTCGGCGCGTATAAAGAAGAGATAAAAGAGGAATTCGAATTAGATTAAAGGAACAAGGAATGTTCAAGGAACTAAAAAGCAGATTAACTATATTTAAAGAACTTTGGGCTTTTATGCGCATTAGAAAAAAATGGTGGTTAGGACCAATATTCTTTGTGTTAATTATTTTAGGATTATTTATAGTTGTAACGCAAGGTTCAGCTCTTGCGCCGTTTATCTATACGTTGTTTTAGTATGTATGAGCAATAGTTGTTATAAAAACTTTCAGTGTTTAATTTGCTATTGTCCGATAAAAATTAAATATCTGAAATAAAGAAAAAAATAATAACTAATAGCATTATAGATTAAGATGGTTAAAATTAAACGAATTCTGATTTCTGCTCCGATTCAGAAATAAAAGGGGAATATTCTTAGTAAGCTATGGAAATAAGTTGATTCAAAAGCAATACATTTCGTGGTATAAATCAGGACATGAAAGAAGCATAAAGGCAAAACGTAATATTGCCGCTCTTGTGTTTCTAAAAGGGACGAGCATCATAATCTCACTTATTTTGGTGCCACTAACGCTTCAATATCTTAATCCTGTGCAATATGGTATATGGCTGACTTTAAGTTCAGTAATTGCTTGGGTAAATTTTTTTGATATAGGACTCAGCAATGGATTGCGTAATAAGTTTATTGAATCAGTAGTTTTAGGGGATAAAGAAAAAACGCGAATGTATGTAAGTACTACTTATGCAATACTTACAATAATTATGGGTGTTCTTTTCATCGTGTTTCTTTCTGTAAGTCCATTTCTCTCTTGGGCAAAAATTTTAAATGCCGATCCCTCTATGGAATCGGAATTGAGCTTACTTTCAATTATTGTGTTCTCTTTTTTCGGTCTAAGGTTTATCGTTGGAATTCTAAATACAATTCTGACTGCCGATCAGAAGCCAGCCGCATCAAATCTTCTCGATGTGCTTGGGAATCTGTTATCATTAATTTTTATCTACATTCTTACTCTAACAACTAAAGGTTCGATAATATATTTAGGAATAGCAGTAAGTCTTTCAATGTTTGTTGCACCTCTTATTGGTTCTTGGTGGCATTTTACACATGAATATAAATATTATATCCCATCTCTACGCCATATAAGTTTAGGTTCTGCAAAAAATCTGATGAATTTAAGTGTGCAATTTTTTGTAATCCAAATTGCGGGCTTAATTTTGTTTATGACAAGCAATATCATAATTGCACAACTTTTTAATCCGGCTGAAGTAACTTCTTATAATATTGCTTTTAAATATTTCAATATCATAACAATGTTTTTTTCAATTATAATTGCTCCATTTTGGTCTGCTTATGCAGATGCCTATCATAGAAATGAAATTTTATGGATTAAACGAACGACGAGAAATCTTGTATTGATCTGGGGAGGGGCTGTTTTTTTTTCCATACTTATGGTATTAATTGCAGAACAGGTGTACCGCTTTTGGATTGGACCATCAATTTGGATTCCGCTCAGTCTTTCAATAGCGATGGCTCTCTACGTTTCTATTTGTAATTGGAACTCAATATTTGCCAGCTTTATAAATAGCACTGGAAAGCTTCGCCTTCAACTATACAGCTCAATAGTTATTGGTATAATTCATATTCCATTATCGATTCTATTAGGAAAACATTATGCGCTTGGCAGTACGGGTGTAGTTCTATCAGCATCGTTATGTCTATTTATAGCTTCAATATGGTCGCCAATTCAATATTATAAAATTATAAATAAAACAGATAAAGGCATATGGGGTAAATAAATGAAGGAATGCCCAATTTGTAAAACAGAAATGAGAGAATGTTTTCAAGGGAAAATTCTAAATAAACATTTAGTAAAATATATTCAATGCAATAGATGCAGATTTCTTCAAACAGAACAACCATTTTGGTTAAAGGAGGCGTATAATACTCCGATTAACATTGACGATACTGGTATTTTACAAAGAAACATTGACACCTCAGATACAGTATCCATACTAATTCTTCATAACTTTGACAGAAATGGAGTCTTTGTCGATTATGCAGGCGGACATGGAGTTTTTACAAGGTTGATGAGAGACAAAGGATTTGATTTCTTATGGTTTGATCCATATTGTCAAAACATTTTTGCAAGGGGATTCGAATATAATCTGCAAGATGACAAAAAAATAACGTTAGTAACAGCAATTGAAGCATTTGAACATTTTGTAAATCCATTGGAAGAAATTCAAAAAATAATGAATATCTCTAAGAATATTATTTTTTCTACTGAACTATTGCCTGAGCCGGCGCCTCCAATCGATTCATGGTGGTATTATGGCAGAGAACATGGACAACATGTCTCTTTTTATAATCGAAAAACCTTAGAAATTATAGCAGAAAAGTTTGGCGTTAATTATTATTCATTTATGGGTCTGCAAATTTTTTCTAATCATAAATTAAATATTAAAAAGATGAAATTAATCTTTAAAATTTATAAGATTAAAAAGCGGATACTTAATAGAGCAAAACTAAGCAGTAAAATTTGGAGTGATCATGTATTATTACGGAATAGAATGGGTGGATAGTTTATGATGAATATTTTATATGATTCGCAAATTTTTGACCTGCAAAAATTAGGAGGAATATCGCGCTATTTTACTAAATTAATCGAAACTATACATGCAAACAAATTAGCAAACGTGCATTTAGCAATTAAAGAAAGTAGTAATGATGAAATTATAAAACTAAAAAATATTTTTGGATATATAAATTATCTGCCAGTTGAGTCAAGAAGAATTAGTCCTTTCTTGCCAGGGATTCTAAGATCATTATACAGAAAATTTTTTCCAAAATACGGTAAAAATAAAACCGCTCATAAACAAATGGCAATTGAGAAATTGCGAAATGGTCATTATGATATTTTTCATCCAACTTATTATGAAGATTATTATATATCAAACCTTGGAGGGACACCATTAGTAATAACGGTTCATGATATGATTCATGAACTTTATTCACATTATATTGCTGAGAGCAAGACAATTGTGGGAATAAAGAAATTGGTGATATCAAGGGCAGATGCAATTATAGCTGGCTCAAATTCGACAAAGAAAGATTTATGTAATTTATATAAAATAGATCAATCAAAAGTTCATGTTGTTTATTACGCTAATCCATTAGGAAATCAAAATGAACATTTGAGTTCTAATTATTTACTTGATTTGCCTAAAAATTTCATTTTGTATATAGGTAATCGTTTTATTTATAAAAATTTTCATTTTTTTGTATCCGAATGTGCTTCAATATTAAAAACTGAAAAGGATGTCTTTCTAGTTTGCGTAGGGGCTCCTTTCACCAAAAATGAAAGAATGTTGCTTGAAAAGCTTGGTATAATGAGCAAGATTCATTATTTAAATATAAGTTCTGATGATCTATTAATCGAAGTATATCGTAGAGCGCTTGCTTTTGTTTTCCCGTCGCTTTACGAAGGATTTGGAATTCCAATTCTTGAGGCGATGTCTTGTGGATGCCCGGTGGTTCTGAGTAATACAAGTTCGTTTCCTGAAGTAGCTGGCAATGCTGGATTATATTTTGACCCGCAGAATGGAGAATCCATTCGGGAATCTATTTTGAAAATAATTCAATTAAATGAGTTAAGAGAAGAATTACGACTGAAAGGTTATGAACGCGTTAAGTTGTTTTCTTGGGATAAAGTTGCACAACAAACGATGGAGGTCTATACAAAAGTATTAAATAATAAGATTTCAAAAGAGAATTGAAGATGACCATGAAGAAACCCTTGATTAGTATTATTACTGTTTGTAAAAACTCTCAAACTACTATTGCTCGTACAATAGAATCAGTTTTAAATCAAACATATAAAAGTTATGAATATATTATTATCGATGGAGTCTCTACAGATAAAACTCTCGACATTATAAAAAGTTATGAAAAAAAATTCAAAGGAAGAATGAAATGGATATCTGAAAAAGATGGTGGAATTTATGATGCAATGAATAAAGGTATCATCCGGGCTAAAGGTGAAATAATTGGAATATTAAACTCAGACGATTGGTACGAAAAAGATGCAATTCAAAACGTTGTAAATTCATATTTACATCATGGCGAAGGAATCTATTATGGAATACTAAGATATTATTATAACAATGAAGTATTAATGCTTAAATCGGTTAGCCATAAATTTTTATCGGAAGAAATGATACAGCACCCAACCTGTTTTGTAACAAAAAGTATTTATGATAAACTTGGAATTTTTAGCTTAGACTATAAATATGGATCTGACTACGAGCTAATGCTACGATTTTATAATAATGGGGCGAATTTCTTTATGCTCGATAAAATTCTTGCCAATTTTAGATGTAGTGGATTGACTTCTACTAATGAACTGAAAACGAATATTGAATTTTTAAAAATTCGATCACGATATGGTTATTTGACGAAAAGAGGAGTTATTTTAAGGATAGTTAAGAATTATTTACTTTCTTACTTACGCAGAATTAAATAAAAATTAGCGTAGAAAAATACGCTGATAGAACATATTTCTTTATCAGTAATTATAAAAAAACTCAAAAAAATTGGGATAAATATTATCAATTATATATTTCAAAAATGTTGACAAAAAAAAATACTACGGAGAAAATTGGAATAGGGATAATTACCTGCAATCGGGAGCAATTATTTAAAGAATGTGTTAAAAGTTTGCCTGAAACAGACTTTAAAATAGTTGTAAATGATGGTATGCCGTATTCAAGTTTTCTATATCCATCGAATATTGCGAAAGTAATACAGCATAAATATAGACATGGAGTTGGACGTTCAAAAAATCATGCTTTACGTTTTTTAATTAATGAAGGATGTGAACATATATTCCTTTGCGAAGATGATATTAGAATAATAAATCCGGATGTCTGCAGAGAATATATTTATATCTCAAAAAAAACCGGTATTTATCATTTCAATTATGGATATCATGGTCCAAGGAACAAGACAAACACAGGGCTTCCGATGCCTCGTAAAGAAATAAGATATGATGATGGCGTTCGTATATGGCTGAATATGAATTTAGTAGGCGCATTTTCTTATTATAGATTAGAAGTACTAAAACAATGTGGTCTGATGGATCCTCTATTCATTAATATGCTCGAACATGTTGATCACACAAATAGGATAATAAAAAAAAGATTTCACCCTCCATTTTGGTGGTTTGCAGATATTGCAGAGAGCAATCTTTTTATTGAAGATCTTGATAGGGATCTATCTAAAACAACTATTCAGAATAAAGATTGGTATTCTCCTATAATTGTGCAGTTATGTAAACAATATTTCACTTTAAAAAATGGGTACAAACCATGGAATATACCAGACGTCGGCGATAAAATGGTTGAACAAATATTAGGAGAAATAAAAATAAAATATTCAACAATATAAAATTAGATAAATGAACAAAAATATTGCCGCAGTAGTAATATTATATTATCCTCCCGAAATAGTCTATAACAATATTCAATCTTATTTAGAAGAAATAGAACGTCTATATATATTTGATAACTCGCCAAACATTGTGGATAAGAATATTGAACTTCTTAAGAGAAATGAAAAAGTCAGATATATCACTCAAAACAAAAATGTTGGAATAGGCGTTGCTATAAATATTGCCGCAAGAAAAGCTACAGATGAGGGTTTCAATTATTTACTTACAATGGATCAGGATAGTTGCATTAGTACAGATATGATAAATAAAATGATGTCAGTAGCAAAACAATATTTAGAAGCAGGCATTATAACACCGCTCCACATAGTCGAAAACGATGTTCAAATAATTCCTTCACAAGAATACGAAGTGGTGCCATCGGCTATGACCTCTGGGAATATTCTAAATTTGAAAATATTTAATAAAATAGGCGGATTAAATGAAGATTTATTCATCGATTATATTGATCATGAATATTGTTTAAGACTTCAACAAAACGGTTTCTCAATAATTCGTGTTAATACGGCTTTATTATATCACAAGGTAGGAAGCTTGGAGGAAAAATCTTTTTTTTGGAAAAAGATACATCCGACAGGGCATTCTCCTATAAGATTGTATTATCAGACGCGTAATTTATTATATTTAAACAAAATTTATAGAAAACAATATCCACAATTTATAAAAAGCCAACTTAGTTCGTTTATAAGAAGAATACTCAAAATAATATTTTTTGAAAAGTATCGAATTAGAAAATTGTTAATGGTCTATAAAGGTTTTAAAGCGTTTCTAAAAAAAGATTTTTCATCTCTGGAATATTAAAAAATGATATCAATCATAATTGTAAATTATAATGGTAAAGAACATTTAATAAATTGTTTGAAGTCGATTTACAACATAACCCAAGACATTAAATATGAAATTATATTAGTGGATAATTGTTCGACAGATGGGAGTATAGAAGCGATACAACAATCATTTCCGGGAGTAATTATTTTATCACAAACGAAAAACCATGGATTTGGAAAAGCTAACAATATCGGCGCTAAGCAAGCAAACGGAGATCTCTTATTTTTCGTTAATAATGACACAATATTTACTCAAAATATTTTAAAAGAACTTGAACAATATATAATTAAAAATCAAACTATTGGGGCATTAGCTCCGCTTTTACTAAACAAAGATTTATCAATTCAATTATCATATTCTAAATATCCATCCCTTATCAATGAATTTATAACAAAAAGAAAAATGAAATATAGATTACCTGCCACTGCCGATTTGACGATAAAAGAAGTTGATTGGGTCTCATTTGCGGCTGTAATGATAAGAAGGGAGGTTTTCGAAAAAATAAATGGTTTTGATGAGAGATATTTTATGTATTTTGAAGATATAGATTTTTGTTTTAGACTTAGACAATGCGGTTATAAAATAATTTTTTACCCGCGCTGTTCTCTGTTCCATTTATGCGGTGGAAGTATGTCTTTAGAGATAACAAAGAAAATAAGGCATGAGTATAGAAGGTCGCAATTATTGTTTTACTCATTATATAGGTCAAAGTTTGAATTATTACTTTTAAGGATATATTTGATATTAAAATTTTCAATCGGATTTTTATTTAATCGAGGTGAGGCACGCGAAAACGCTTATTCAATTATTAAACTAGCTTTGAGTTTTTAATGAAAATCGTTCTTGATGCGCGAAAATATTTTGATTATGGTATCGGCACTTATATACAAAACT
>JBBIII010000020.1:0-33677 GCA_037446575.1 Ignavibacteriales bacterium | reverse complement strand
ACCCACGACCTGCGGATTATGATTCCGACGCTCTAACCTACTGAGCTACCCCGCCGAATGATTGACAATTTAATGATTATTGATTTTAAAATTTAAAAGAACAGTAACTCGTATCTAAAGATGGATTCTCCGCCGAAGGCGGATGCGCCTTTGGCGCAGAACCCACGACCGGAGTTTATCCCGCCGTTTTATGGCGGGAGATTATGATTCCGACGCTCTAACCTACTGAGCTACCCCGCCAATTTAAGATATTGCTCAGAAATACTTAGACAGCGAAAATCTCGCCGCTTTTTGGCGGGCTGAGCTACCCCGCCAAAAGGTAAAGCAAGGCGGACAAGCCCGCCGAATGATTGACAATTTAATGATTTTCGATTTTAGATTTAAAAGAACTATATCGAAAGATAAAGCGGGAATTATTCCCGCTTCTAAAAAATTCACTAATAATATAAAAATATTAGTGCGATTCTGCAAAATTTTTTTTGTTAATGGCTAACTTGGGAATCAATTTGTGAGGGTAAAAATAATAGTTCGTGTTTCTGTTGTTATCTCGCTTACATCAGCATTAGCTGAAAAAATGTAGTTGATTGCCTGATTGGCATCACTGCCCCGTCTAATTCCAACTACAACATCAACTGGCGCTAAAGCATTTGAAATATCGATTGTTCCAAGACTTGTTGCTTTACTGCTTGTCATATTTATTTTTAATGAAATCCCTGCCGGTAGTTCACTGTTAATTGATGCTCCAATTTTCATATCATCATTATTTGTTACTATGTTATATGTTGTGGTTCCATCTATAACCGGTGTAAGTTCAGAGCCGGCAACCGCATCGTTTATTATCAATGGCATCAGATTGCCAGAAATGGAAATCTGAGATATTCGTTTTACTTCCATTATTACGACTTGTGTTGCACTGCTTCCTGCACTTTGAGACCAAGTGATATCGATTATTAGAGCAAGTAAAAATGCAAATCTAATTACATTTTTCATGGTGGATTACTTAACAACATACTTGAAATCAACTATTAAAATCAACTGTATATAAAAATGTCTATATGCTTATATAACTGAACGACAGCTCTAAAAATTCCAGATTTTAAAATTTTAATAGCTTTTTTATATTGCAGAAAAAACTATTCTAAAGGAATTTTTCTGCAAATAATCTCTGCCTCTTCCTTTGTTTTAAATTCACCTAAATAAACCCTAAATCTTCTGCCAATATTAGGTATGTTTTCAACTTCAATAAAAGATTTCATCTTAGTCAATTTTTCAATTCTTTTTGCATCTTGCCGAGCTTTTTGGCTGGTAGCCCAAGATGAAACCTGAATGACAAATCCTTTCCTCTTTTCATTAAAATTGATAACACAAGGTTTAATCATTGATGCTGGTTTTGGAGTTTCTTGCTTAACTTCCTGAACAACGATTCCCTCGTGCAACATTTTTATCGTGCGTTTCCTTTGTCTTATCTGAAATGTTGTATCCTTTTTTTCCCCGGCTTTCAACTCAACGATAACGCTATCCGGTTGTATAAAATAGTAGTCAGGAATTTCGCCCCCCGCAACGGTAATTACCCAGCGCCCGGGGCGAAGGTCGTTAAATAAAAATTTCCCTTGGTTATCTGTAACTCTTCTAAAAATTTCTGTTCCGTTTGATATTTCCATAATTACACCAGCTTTGCCGCCGAGTTTGATAAAAGTAGTGGTTGTATCACCCAAGCTATATTCTTTCATCGAGTATAGTACCGAATTGCCAGCAATTGTAACGCTCCGTGTTGTTGTAATGGTTACTTTAGATTCTTCGCCTCCTCGGATAATTATTTCCATTGGCATCGGTTGAGTTGTGATATTTTCAAGTCCAATTCCCGCCTGATCTACAATTATATAAATAGTGCCTGGTTTCAGAGAAGGAAAATAAAAAGAGCCCTGATTGTCTGTTAAAGCGAAGTTAGTACCTGCGCTTATCAATACATTAGCAATCCCTTTTCCTTTTTCATCTTTTAATACACCGCGTAATTGTCCTATGCCAGTGATGCGCTTTAAGGGCGCATTAAATGGAACAGCATATTCAAGAGCATATGCAAAGCTATTATCCACAATTTCCGGCGCAAAAGCATTATAACGTCCGCGAAGAGTTAATCTATGATTGTTAGATGAAAATATGTGATCGAGCGTAGCATCTGCAACAGTGTATATTTGCGATGTGAAGATATCGAATTTGCTCCTGAAAAAATTTACTTGCATTTGAGTTGTACTTGCAATTTGAATATATGCGTTGATGCTTCCTGAAATATGTTTTTGATCTTCGCCTGTGTAAATATTTTGGTTGTTTGAAAATTCTATTGAACCACTAAGATTTGACCAATTAGTAGGTTTAATACCTGCATAAAGCGCATATCTTTTTGAAGGAGATATTCTGTTAAGTATTTCGTCGTGTGTTGAACCGAAATCTATATTTAAACTAAGATTTACATTTGAAAAATTATAACGCAAAATTGTTTGCAACACGTCTTCGTATCTATTAAAGCGAGAAGAATCGAATCTATCTTTTTGTATCTGTCTTCGATAGTTGACGGCGAAATTGTCGGAATAATTTGCTCCGATCTGGAAGAAAGCATCGCTTGGCGCCGTGATAAAGTTTGTATCGAGAGAAAGATTCCTTTTCTCCTGCCTGATATATGTTTGTACTCTAATTTTCTGTGAAAGTTGTGTGTTTATACCAGCAGAAAAAAAGTTTATATCGCTGTAATAACCGCCAAAGTCTGGAGCAGAATAAACATAATGCAGATCATAATTGAACCATTTGTAAGCGCCGCTAAATTTTGTCGAAATAGCGCTCCCTTGTTTCCCTTCTTTTGAACTTGCGGCTAATTCGAGTTCAAGCTCATTGCGGGGAAGAGGGGTTAAAATTCCCAGAAGCGATCCGATATTGCTTGAATACTGTTCGCTTTTGTTTAAGAAATTTAATCCGATTGTATTGTCTTTTTTGAATTCATAACTGATAAATCCCGCCAACTCCTTTTGGTCTATTCCAGGCCAACGCGAGTTATTATAAAATCCGCCGATTGTAAAAGTTTTAAGGTATGCGCGCCCGCCAATTCCGGTCGAGTAGCGGCCTAATTCGGTTAATGGCGATAAAGAATAGTTCATATCGCCAGCAATTAGCTCATAATTTTTTGTTCTATATGATGCACGGTATTCATCTCGTTGACCAAGAATGGACTTTGTGTGTGTTTGCGGCGTTCGGATCAGAAATTCAAGCCGATCTGTTTTTTGCTCATTCGTACTTCCATAGCCGGTAATTTCTGCTTGTACGCCAAATAAATTTTGTTCACCAACTCCCCTCAGTTTTGCGGTTATCGGTAGTTCAAAATATTCAGTTTCTATTTGTGTAATACGCGGAATTATATCGACCATACTATTAGCTTTCACTTTTTTACTCATATCTATTAATGTCATCGCTTCAATTTCTAGATTATGAGTAATTTTCTCCTTAATAGGTTCTGTAATCACCGACAGTGAAATTTCTCTCGATTCTTTCGGAGCGAGATTTATTATTGTAGAATCAGTTCTGATTGGGAAACCGAGTGAGCTTTTTAAATTTAAAGATACCGGAATAACCGTATTACCCATGTTTGTTATCAGAAATATGGATTTAAATGTGGAGCCGGCGATAGCAAAACGAGGCGCTTGGAGACGCTTCAGCTCTAACTGAATAATTTCAACGACGTCAACATCTATTGTAACGCTTGCTTCATTGACAGGAACATTATGATCTTTCACAGTATAACGAATCTGATAAGTTTTCGCAGGCGCATCTGTTGGCACAGAAAAGGAAATTAGGCGTATGTCCGTAGTAAATGGTTCAAGTTCGAATGGCATTTCCCGCACAACCAATTTCCATCCTTTGGGAAGTATAATCAAAGCATCATAAAATTGCTTCTTATCTGTATTATTAATGAGCTTAAAGGCGGCGGCTATTGTTTCACCCGGTTTTACTTCGATAGGTGATGCTGTTGCTGGACGTAAATAAATTGCATCCTGCTGGCGTGCTGTGCCTAAAGAAAAGAAAAAAACCGTAGACGTCCACAGAAAAAAAATCCGGCTGAATTTAACCGGATGATGTGTGAAAAAAATATTCAAGTTCTTTACTCAAAATATTAATGTATATTGAGCGCCAAATACGTCTTCGCCTCCAGCGTCAACAACAACGAGCGCTTTATATGTTCCCGGCGGCGCGCTGCTTACATCGATGTTTTGACGCACTGAAGTGCTCGGATAAATCCTATTCTTTATTCCTTGAAATTTTCCTAACGATACGCCTTGTTCATTAAATAATTCAACATAAACATCAGGCCTCATAATAAGGTCTCCACTGTTTTCAATGTCAATTTGGAAAATCCGCTTGCCATCATCCTTTTTTATGATTTTTACATTGCTAAGTTGAATTTTTCTTGCTCCCGTATTAATAATGCTAGTCGATATTTGAATACCATAGCGAATTGTCTGTGTAATACCCATTTGTGTTTTTTTATTCTTTTCTGGTAAAGTCGATTCTGCAGAACCTTTTGCAATTCCTTCTACCATAAGCATGCTCCAGTAAGTGCCTACAAGAGGTTGCTCTGCTAATTGATGTGGAACATTTACTACAAAATTGACTACAGTTGTTCCTTGGGGTGGAAGGGTTACAAAAGAAGGACTGAAAGCAACCCAACTTGAATTTGAACGCGGATTGCTTCCCGGCTCGCCATAATTATTAGCGCCGTTAGATTGAAAAGTATAATCGGTTTGATATATCTTTGCCTCTTGCGGTTCTTGTGTTTCGTTGCGGATTGTGATTGAACCGCTGTAAGTTTCTCCTAAACGTGCTTCACGGTCATTACTTAATTCGCTAAGAATCGAAATTTGTGCAAAAAGAGCTGATGGAAAAACCAATATTAAAATCAGGCTGAGTAATAAGATATTATAAGCGTGTTTCATTATTTATCCTGTTAAAGCTCTATGATTGTATAAGTTACTGTGTGAAGATCGTTACCAAGTTCAACGCTGTTTCCTTGTTCATATGTGGCAGACGCTGTATATTGTAATGTTGCTTGACCATTACCAGCCCGAGCTGGGATTTCTGTAATAAAATCTAATGCTGGATTTCCGTTAATCAAAGTCCTTTCTACCGATGGTGTCCCTTGCGTTACACTTACCGCTAAAACTCTTAACGAAAAACGTTGACCCGGACAAGCAGTGCTAACAGTTATTTTTTGTATAGAATTCTTATTTAATTTATAGCTTAAGGATGTAGCGGTATTTACAACGCTTATAGGTTGCCCGCCGGCTATGCCTGTTGTTATAGAAATTGTTTGATTGCCCCCCTTCGTCGATATCGCCCCCTGTGCATTACTTTGACTGTGAATAAGAAAAAGACAACCAAGAAAGACACCGATAATAATTAATTTTTTATAAATGATTTTCCACATATTCTTTTAGTTAGTTATTGTAAAAGTAAGTCCATGGGAATCGGTGCCTGTGCCTTGAGAAGCGTAAGCTACAGCTCTATATTTAATAATTGCGCTTCCAGAGCTTCGCCCCATACCCAGTATCAAATTATCTGCTGTTGTTTTAAGTCTAACCTCCGGTACACTGTATGCAGTAGGAGATGTAGTATTGCTTATAGATGCTTCAATCCATAACTCAAATAACGGATTTGGATTGTCAGTTCTGACTGTGATTTTTACATTACTGCTATTTGTTCCCCAAGAAAGCGTAGTTGTCTGATTTGTAGTTATCATTAGATCACTGCCAGCTACAACATTATCGCCAGTAATATTAAGGTTTAATGCTGTTGTATTTAATTGTAACACAGCAATAGTTGCAACATTTACTGTAATTGTGTGGGTTGCCGTTCCGATAACTTGTCCGTAAATAGAAACAGGAAAGAAGAGTAAAAATAAAATAGGTAAAGCGATTTTTAAAAAATTTTTGTTCTTTTTTTGCATAGTTAATCGCTATTGATTTTTGTCCAATATAACATTACAAGTGTCTATATTCAATCACTTTTCTAAAAATAAAAATGCGGAAGCTCAAAACATCTGAACCCCCGCAATTGTCCTTATTCTTAAGGAACTACAGGTTAATTTGCAACGATTGTGAAAGATACTGTTCTTGTGCCTGAAAATTCTCCGGCCGATGCGAGAGCTGAGAGAGTATATGTAATAACTCTGTTCGCATCAGCGCCTCTTGCAATAGCCGTAACAACATCTTGAGCTGTTGTAGAGAGGACTTTTGTAACATCGCCTGTTCCTTTTGTGCTAGCCATCGAAATTTCTAACGTAATATCAGCAGGCATATTAACATCAAGAGCTGCTGTAATTTTTCGAGAAGTTTGGTTATGAGTAATATTATAAGTTGTTGCATTGTTCACAGCAGAAGTTAAGGCATCTGTTCCGGCAACGCCTTCCGAAATTGATAAGCTTGCTGGTCCGGAAACACTCATCTTTTGCACCGCGCCAACTGTTAGAGTTACATTCTGTGTAGCATCCTGAGCGAATGCCATTGCGCTTAACGCAACAACGAGAACGATAATTGATAATTTTTTCATTGTAGTTCCTTTGAATTTAGTGATTAATAATAAATTTTGTTTAATAATTTCCATAATGTTTATGTTCGTGCATCTCTATGTTCAATAGGTATGCCAATTTAAATGCTTGCATTTTTACTGATTTTCACTAGTTAGGATTTTTGTGCTGTATCACAATGAGATTTTTGAATCAATATGAGAAACATTCAATTTTTCTAATGATTTCATTGTGATTACTATAAAAAAAGAATTAAAGTATCGTTTTTATACATATCAAATCTGGAAAATGTCGATTTTGCTTAATATTTCAATTGGCATATTCATTGAGTTATATTTTTAAAATCTTAACTGTGTACTTATTATGGAAATGAATTCAAGAAAAGAAAAAAAGCGCGATGAAATAGTAGATTTATGCGAACCTATTTCCGGAAACGATAATTCATTTATTAAAATTCCTCTTACAAAAATATCGCATGAATTACGAACGCCGCTTACATCAATCATCGGATTCGCAGAAATGCTGTTAGATGATCCTGCAATAAAAGAAAAAAGTCAATTTGAATATCTTCAAATAATTAGGGATGAGGGGAGGCGCTTAGATAAGTTAATCGAAGCACTAATAAATTCGTCTACAAAATACGAAGATAAGTAGCATTTTAAAATCATATCCTTTATTTTAACGTCATTGTATTAGCTACATTTTAAACAATTGTAAAAATTTTGTTGAAGCTTGATTAAGTTAGATACAAATGGCGAATGAACTTATATATATAGTTGACGATGAGCCAGCTATATTAATGATGTTAGAACTTTGGATCGGCAAACGCTGGGGTTATCGTGTTGAAGTTTTCGACTCGGGAAAACCATTCTTAGAGCGTTTAACAGAACCTCCGGATTTAGCATTATTAGATTTGATGTTGCCTGATATTAGCGGTGTGGAATTATTAAAAGAGATAAAAAAACAATATCCGGATGTCCCGGTTATTATTCTTTCTGCTCAAGGAAGTGTAGAAGTAGCAATTGAAACTCTCAAGCTTGGTGCCGCCGATTATTTTAATAAACCGATAGATTGGCCTAAATTAGAAATTGCTATTAAAAATTGTCTGCGTCTTGCTTCGCTATCGCGTGAATTAGAACATTTAAGGGAAAGTGTGGATAATCGTCTTCTCTTTGACAATATAATATCTCAAAGCGGTGAAATGCAGGAAGTATTTAAGTTAGTTAATAGAATTAAGGATAATGATATTTGTGTGTTGCTATTGGGTGAAAGCGGCACCGGAAAAGAATTAATTGCGCGCGCTATTCATCATAATAGCAATCGAAGCAGCGGACCCTTTGTTGTTGTGAATTGCGCCTCTATTCCTCATGATCTTTTGGAGAGCGAGCTTTTTGGACATGAAAAAGGAGCTTTTACCGGAGCTATACAAAGAAGAATAGGCAAATTTGAGCAGGCGATGGGCGGCACAATTTTTTTAGATGAGATTGGCGAGTTGGATCCAAGTCTTCAAGCGAAGATATTGCGAGTAATCCAAGAAAAACAATTTAGCCGAGTTGGCGGAAACGAGACTATAACGACAAACGCGCGGTTAATTTCTGCAACCAATAGAAATTTATTAGAAGAAGTTAAGAACAAAAACTTTAGAGAAGATTTATATTTTAGGTTATCGACCTTTCCGATTGTTTTGCCTCCATTGAGGCAAAGAAGAACCGACATTGTCATTTTAGTTGAACATTTTTTATCTAAATTTGGATTGGAAAACGGAAAAACAAAATTGAAATTTTCTCGCAAAACACTCGATTTGCTTTACAATTATCCATGGCCTGGTAACGTAAGAGAATTAGAGAATGTGATACAACGCGCTGTTGTTCTTGCCGATAGCGACGTTATATCGGAAAAAGAATTACCCATGCCGATTCAATTATATTCTTCGGCGGATATTGCAGATGAACATCACTCTATGTTTAGTAAAGGCGATGCAATTCTTCCGTTCGAAAAGATTAAAGAAAATGCTATTAGGCACGCACTTAAGGTTACTGAAAGCAATATTGCCGAAGCTGCTAAAAAATTAAAATTAGGACGCGCAACATTATATCGCTTAATGCAGAAGTATAAAATAAAAATTTGAACACTACATATTGTTCCGCTTATTTTCTAACGCTTATTATATAATACTCACAGTTTTAATTTCTACACGTGTTTAAAAATAAAAACTTGATCACACATTAAATGTCAATTCCAAATCAAAAAAGATAACATGAAAACATATTTATCATTGATTATTCTTTTATTTATTTGTTTGAATATCGTAGAAGCTGAAATCAAATCGAAAGATTCAATTCGCACTTACAATCTTGGTGAAGTTATCGTAATGGCAGATAGGGATAATATTATCAAAGCAACTTCTTCCAGTGAAATAAGAATGGATGAAATAGTTGCAATGAATGCTACTACAATAGGCACGGCTCTTTCATTTGTACCCGGAATTCATACAACCTTATCCCCCAAAAATGAAGGGCAAATATTGTTACGCGGATTTAATCAAACTCAAGTCGCTATATATTTAGATGGTGCGCCAATTTATTTACCTTACGACCAGCTTCTTGATTTAGATTTTTTGCCGACTCACGCTACAGAGAAAATTACTATATCTAAAAGTATGCCTTCTGTTCTTTATGGTCCTAACGCAATGGGTGGAATTGTAAATATTGTTACAAAGCAAAGAGCGGATAAGCCATATGCTTTTGTTCATCTACATGCGGGCAATAGCTATGCATCATCTGTTGGAGCGTTTTATTCCTTGGATAAATTCTATTTCAATGTGAGCGGCGAATTTGTTAAGTCGGATGGTTTTCCAATGTCTTCCTCTGCTCCTAATACGATATTGCAAAGCGGCGGTTTGCGAAGAAATAGTCAATCAACAAAGCGGAGCGGATTTATTAAAGCCGGATTTCAGCGAATTGCAAATATAGATGCCGCGTTTTCACTTCTAATAGTTGACGATGTAAAGGGAATTCCAACGAGTATGTTCACATCAAAGCCGAGGTATTGGCGTTTTACAGATTGGAGAAAAAACGTGGCGAACCTGACGTTAAATACTGATATATCTAACAAACTAAGTTTGCGCGGTAATATCTTCTACGAAAAATTCAATAATACGCTTGATGCTTACGATGACGGCAATTTTAAAACGCAGACAAAGCCGTATGCGTTTCATTCCGTTTATGACGACGATACTTTTGGCGCAAATTCATCGTTGCGTTTTACTGGATTTGAGTTTGGAGTTTCTAAAGCTACAGTCGCATATAAAAACGACCGGCATGCTGAGATGGGTAACTTCAATCAACCGTTTAGAAAATATGAGATCGAAACTTACTCAATCGGATTTGAACAAGATATTTTATTGATCAATGATTTTCAATTCGTGATAGGGATAGGGAAAGATTGGATGCGCCCTGTTTTTGCAAACGGTGCGCCTTTACGCTCTTCTACTTCATTAATTAATGGTTATTTAGGTGTAGGCAAAATGGTTTTGGAAAATTTAAAATTATATGGACATGCGGCTCGCAAAAGCAGATTTCCGGCAATGAAAGAATTTTATGCCGAAATTCTTGGCCGCAATGCACCAAATCCGAATTTGAATCCGGAAATCGCTTTAAATACAGAATTTGGCGCCGAGTTATTTTTTCAGAATATTAATTTCCGTACTGCATTTTTTTTAAATGATGTGGATGGATTAATTAAAACTGTGTTGATTGATTCTGCCGTTCAACAATATCAGAATATCGGAACTGCGGAGTTTAAAGGAGTAGAATTTGAAGCCTCTTATTTAGATAACAGCAATAAAGTTGCTTTTAGTTATACGTTTTTATCTGCTATCAATACAACGAAAGGCGCAAAGACCTCTATACTTGAATATCGTCCCGAGCATACACTTAATATTACATACAACCGATTATGGGAATTTGGTTTATCACTTACGGCAGAAATGAAAGTTGTCAGCTCATTTTATGGCGTCGATGTAGATACTCGCGTTTTGAAAAAACTTTCGGGTTATTCAGGTTTCAATTTTAACATCTCACAGTCGGTATTGAAGCATTATAGTATATTCGGCAGAGTAAATAATCTGTTCGATAAATTCTACCAAGCGGATTACGGATTTCCGCAACCGGGTAGGAATTGGATAATTGGCATAAGAGGAGAGTGGCGTTAGAATTAAATTGTTCGGCAATAAGAAAAAAAATAGAGCTTTGTTTCTCAGAAAATTGCTTATTATAAACCCATAACGTAATTTGAAATTTATGATAATAAATAGAGAGTATGAATAATGTTGCTTGTTTGTGTTACTGGTCCTGTTGGCTCAGGAAAAACATCGTTGTTGATGCAATTGGCGGTTTGGTATAATCAACAGCATAAAGCGGCGGATGGATTCATTGCAATAGGAGAAAATCGGTCTGAACCTAATTCTGGCGCAAAATCTTATCGATTGAGAATAATTTCAACAGGCGAGGAATTACTCTATGCAACACGTGATGAATCCGGATCGGTACCTTATAAATTTGAATCCAAATCTGAATTAATACTGCAAGAATGGGCAAAAGAATTAAAAGACAAAGTAGCTCCCCCATTGATTATTTTAGATGAGTTTGGTAAAAGAGAAATTCTTGGCAAAGGTCATGCACTTTTATGGGATTCGATAAAAGCGGCTAAACCTCAAATTGTAGTAATTGCCGTAAGAAGCACACTAATATCAGAAATAGAAAAAATAATTGGAGCACAGTTTGATGTTTGTGTTAATGTTAACGAAAAGGGAGCCTGGGACAAACTAAGAACAGTTTGTGCAGAACAAGGAGATTGGAAACGTATCGGCGTTTATGGCGGAGCGGCTGGCGCGTTTGAAGCAAGCGTTGGAGCAATGCTTCACACGGCGCAAATACCATTCAGAGGCATTGCATTATCGAGCGTGCAATCTGTGGTTATGACTTTTGCAGGCGATGGACTTGGGACACGCGGCAGAGTTGTATGGGTGCCGTTTATTTCTGCAGGAATAAAAGCTTTATCTCCTTCTGGCGATCGTTTAAATCCAATGCTTGCTATTAGCATGCAAGGAATACTTTATACATTTGTTACTCAATTACTCGGCTGGAATGTTATTGGGGTTGCAATCGGCGGCTTTTTAGTCGGAGCGTGGGCTGCGGCGCAAGGAGTTATTTTACAATATCTTTTTGTTGGCAACGATCTTTTCCGTTTTTATGATATAGTAATTCATTGGGTTGCCGATAAACTTCATCTTCCCCCTTTTGGTTTATTTGGGCTGTTGTTAATTTGGTCTTCAATAGCCGGCGCAATTTCTTCTTCTGTAACAATGATAGCTTATAAAAGAAGACAGCGTATTCCATCAAGTTTGCAAAAAATAATTTCACAAAGAGCGTTAATACCTGTATCAACTGGGGCGAAGCGAACTTGGAGTAATATAATAAAGCGAAGCTTGCGCGACCTCACTCGTCCGTATTTTTGGTTGCCAATCACTATTATTGTAATATTTATCTTAGTAACTGGTTCTACAATAGAAAAGGTTTTTTGGATCGTAATGCGAGCTTTGGCAATTGCTTTTGTAATTTTTTCTCTTGCGCGTTCTTTTGAACCGCTCACCTTTTTAAACTGGCTAAGAAAGCGCGGTTATTGGGGACCGGCGTATGCTTTCCGATTAGTGTTTTTAAATATAGGTGATTCAAAAGTAAAACGTTAAAAGCAAAAACAAAATTTTTAACGCTATACAACCTCTCTATGTTTATTATGGTTGATCTGAATTATTTTTTGCGATTAATTTTCTTGTTATTTCTCTCTAATTCATTTCTGAATAGGTCTAAAAAATTTTGCGTTTTATTCATCCATTTTTTTTAAAATGATATAATAATCGCCGTATTGTAACGGTTGAGTGAAATTATCTTTGGAAAGATTATGTAAAGCTTGTTTGATCTCTTTTGTGTAGCTGTGTAGATTTACTTTTCCTACTAAACCTTTATTATTGCGTGTAAGTGCAATTGAATGTTCCTCTGCAAGCTTGCCAAAGTCTTGTCCCTCCTTTAGCGCTTTATAAATTGAATCAGCTTTTTCAGAAGTTTCGCATAATATTTCAGCAAGCGATATAATAATTGGTTCCTCGTATTTTACATACGCTTTTAATCGAAGCCACAATTGGATAGGTTTATTATTTTTATATGCTGGAGAAAATTTCCATTGAAGCATTGTTAATTTTGCATCTGTATCCCAGTTGTCATCACCGCTACTTTTTAATAATTGTGCTTCAAGAACAGAACCATCTTCTGCGACTAAAAGCGCAATATCCAACTTTGACGGTGGAGAGGTTATAGATTTTGGAAATTCTGGAAGTGGTAGTTGAAATAATAAGCGTGGCTTTGAAGTATTGATTGTTTGTTCAACACTTGCACAACCAAGCAGACCTCCGACAAAAACCAATAATAAAATTTGCTTCATCGGTTGTCTCCTTTTTATTTTAATATACAATATTACATTCCCAAAAATCAAGCTGTTTTCATTCCTTGTTTTTCAATCGATTTTTCGCTATTATTTTATGCAAATTTTTAAGGAGGGCTCTTAGCTCAGCTTGGTTAGAGCGCTACCTTGACATGGTAGAGGTCATAGGTTCGAGTCCTATAGAGCCCACAGTTGTAAAACCTTTTAAGCAAAAAGGATGTGAATAGATATCATAAAACGAGTATTAAAGGATGATACTTTAAGACTTGAAATCGGATGATGATCCGATTTTTTTATACTGAGTAATGAGTAAGATTAAAATTACATTCCCTGACGGGAGTCAAAAAGAATACGAAAAAAATATTACTGGAAAGCAAATTGCTGAAAGTATTAGTAAAGGTCTTGCTAAAGAATCGCTCGCTGTTGAAGTGAATGGTGAAGTGTGGGATTTAAACAGACCGATTGATCAAGAAGCCACTTTGAAAATCTTGAAATGGACGGATGATGGCGGTAAAGAAGCTTATTGGCATAGTTCAGCGCATCTCATGGCAGAAGCAGTTGAAGCATTATTCCCTGGCGTGAAGTTCGGAATAGGTCCAGCTATTGAAAATGGATTTTATTACGACATCGATCTTGGCGATCATAGTCTATCGAAAGAAGATTTAGAGAAAATTGAAAATAAAATGATCGAATTATCCGAACGTGAAGTTCCTTATGTGAGAGAGGAAAAAAGTTGGGATGAAGCTGTAAAATTTTTCAAATCAAAAGGGGATGAATATAAACTGGAGCTTTTAGAAGAATTTAAAGGTCAAAGTATTTCCTTGTATCATCATGGGAATTTTACAGATTTATGTCGCGGTCCACATTTACCTTCAACAGGGAAAATCAAAGCGATTAAACTATTGAATGTTGCAGGCGCGTATTGGCGAGGCAATGAAAAAAATAAAATGATGCAACGCATCTACGGAATAACTTTTCCGACAAAGAAAGAATTGGATGATTATCTATATCAACTTGAAGAAGCAAAACGCCGCGATCATCGCAAACTTGGCTCTGAATTAGAATTATTCTTGCTTACTCCAAAAGTGGGCGGTGGTCTTCCGTTGTGGCTTCCAAAGGGAACAATAATACGAGAATCGCTTATCGAATTTTTACGCGACGAACAACGCAAAGGCGGTTATCAATTTGTTGTTACGCCGCATATAGCAAATTTAGAATTGTATAAAACATCGGGTCATTATCCTTATTACAAAGATTCTCAATTTCCGCCGATACAGATGCAAGATGGAGAAGCATATTTATTAAAGCCGATGAACTGTCCGCATCATCATCAAATTTATTCGGCGAAACCGCGATCGTATCGAGATTTACCAATTCGTTTAGCTGAGTTTGGGACGGTCTATCGTTATGAACAATCCGGAGAAATGAACGGCTTAACGCGAGTTCGCGGCTTTACGCAAGATGATGCTCATATTTATTGCGCGCATGATCAGCTGAAAGCAGAAATAAAAACAACAATAGAATTAACCCAGCTTGTCTTTAAGACATTTAATATGGATGTGAAGATTCGTCTTTCGTATCGAGACTATAAAAATACCGATAAGTATGGCGGTGAAGCGGCTTTTTGGGAACAAGCGCAACGTGAAATTCGCGAAGTGGCGGATGAAATGAAACTTGATTATTTTATTGCCATTGGCGAAGCGTCATTTTATGGCCCCAAAGTTGATTTTATGGTTAAAGACGCTTTGAATCGCACTTGGCAGCTTGGCACGGTACAAGTTGATTATGTAATGCCGGAGCGTTTTCAGTTGGAGTATGTCGGACAAGATGGGCAGAAACATCGTCCGATTATTATTCACAGAGCGCCGTTCGGTTCATTGGAAAGATTTGTCGGAATTTTAATTGAGCATTACGCGGGAGAATTTCCTTTATGGCTGGCGCCGATTCAAGCTGTAATTTTACCAATTTCCGATGTGTTCTTAGATTATGCAAAGGAAGTAGAAAAATACTTGAAATCTGCAGGCGTACGCATCGAAATCGATGAGCGCAATGAAAAAGTTGGTTATAAAATACGTGATTGGGAAATAAAAAAAGTTTCATATATGTTAGTTGTAGGAGAGAAAGAAAAAGCGAGCAACTCCGTTTCTGTGCGTTTGCACAAAAAAGGGGATCAAGGAATTATGAAAAATGAAGAGTTCAAGGAAAGGATTCTTCGAGCAATAAAAACAAAAGCATTAACAATTTAGGAGAGAAGCTATTAAACAAGAACGAGCCCGTGTCAACATCGAAATAAAAGCGCCTCAAGTGCGCGTCATTGCCGACAATGGCGAACAACTTGGCATAATGACAATTGGCGAAGCTCTAAAGCGAGCGAATGAACGAATGTTGGATTTAATTGAAATAGTCCCTAATGCCGCGCCGCCGGTTTGTAAAATAATGGATTTCGGAAAATATCGTTATGAACAAACAAAACGAGATAAAATACAAAAGAAGCATCAGCATGTAACTCATGTAAAAGAAATTAGATTTCACCCGAACACAGATGTTCACGATTTTAATTTTAAGACACGGCATGCGCGTGAGTTTATAATGCAGGGGAATAAAGTAAAAGCAACGGTTGTATTTAAAGGCCGTGAAATCACCTATCAAGACCGGGGAAAAGAGTTGTTGGATCGGTTCACAGAGGCAATGTCGGATATTGCTCGCATGGAACAAGAACCAAAATTGGAGGGGAGACATATGGTTTCATATTTTGTCCCCGATAAAGGAAAGAAAAAGAGTTCTGAAGTAAACAAACAAACAAAAGAGGAATAAAAATATGCCGAAGATGAAAAGTCGGAGAAGCGCCGGTAAGTCATTCAAAGTTACTGGAACCGGAAAAATTAAACGCCGCAAAGCGTTTAGAAGTCACATTTTAACAAGTAAATCTACAAAACGTAAAAGACATCTGCGTAAACCGGGGTTAGTTGATAAAACCGAAGCTTATAAAGTGCGCAGATTTTTAATAGCTTAAGCGAAAGAAAGGAAAATTAATAATGCCTCGTTCACAAAATAAAGTTGCGTCTCACAGAAGGCGGAAAAAAGTATTAGCGCAAGCAAAGGGTTACTGGGGCGCTAGAAGCAAAGTCTATACAATTGCCAAACACCATGTCGAAAAAGCAGGAACACATGCTTACCGACATAGAAGAACTAAGAAAAGAGAGTTTCGCTCGTTGTGGATTGCAAGGATTAATGCCGCGGCGCGAACTTATGGAATAACTTATTCAAAGTTGATCGCGTCACTCGAAAAGAAGCAAATTAATATCAACAGGAAAGTATTAGCTGATTTAGCGGTTAATCATAAATCAGCTTTTGCCGAAGTTATTAAATTTGCCGCCGCATAGCGTTGAATCTTCTTATCAATTTACTTCTGCGCATATCAACCTCTGAAATTTAAGCGGAAGTAGAATAAATTAGGTAAGAAGATTTTTCTTTTATAACGAAGTAACTTATAAAAAGTCTGTAACACTTATATTGTTTGATTTTTATATGCTGAATAAAATTGAAGAAACAAAACAGACGTTTAACGATGAACTGAATAAAGCGGAAACGCTTTCGGATGTTGAGAAAGTGCGCATCAGATTTTTAACACGCAGCGGCGAAATTGCAGAACTTTTTAATTCGATTAAAACAGCCGCGCCTTCTGATAAACCGTTGTTGGGGAAAGCGCTTAATGAATTAAGACAATACGCGCAAGAAAAGTTTGATCAGAAAAAATATACTTTAGAAAAATCAACGCAACCTAAAGTAACCTCGTTAGATATTACAATTCCGGGCAGACCTAAGCCAATTGGTTCTAAACATCCCATTACTCAAGTGATGGAAGATATTGAACGAATATTTATTGGAATGGGTTTTTCAGTAGAGACAGGACCTGAAATAGAAAGCGATTACTACAATTTTGGCGCGCTAAATTTTGCGCCCGATCATCCAGCGCGCGATATGCAGGATACAATTTTTATTGCTAATGATATTTTATTACGCACGCATACTTCGCCGGTGCAAATTAGAGTTATGGAAAAACAGTCTCCTCCTGTGCGAGCTATAATGCCCGGATGGGTTTATAGAAATGAAGCAATCAGCGCACGTAGTCTCGCCGCTTTTCATCAGATTGAAGGATTGTACGTAGATGAAGGAGTTACATTCAGCGAATTGAAAGGCACGCTCGTTGCTTTTGCAAAACAATATTATGGAAGCTCAATTAAATATCGGTTCCGCCCAAGTTTTTTTCCATTCACAGAACCAAGCGCTGAAATGGATATTACTTGTTACCTATGTGGCGGCAATGGTTGCCGAATTTGTAAATACTCGGGGTGGCTTGAAGTTTGCGGAGCTGGCATGGTGCATCCTCATGTGTTTCAATCTGTAGGATATGATTATGAAAAATATACAGGATATGCTTTTGGCATGGGAATAGAACGCACTGCATTACTGCGTTATGGCATAGATGATATTCGGATTCTTTATGAAAATGATGTCAGATTTTTAAAACAATTTTAAATTGTCAATTAGCAATAAATCGGATTGCTAGAATGAAAATATCTCAATACTGGTTAAAGCAATTTGTTGATTTCAAATTATCTCCAATGCAATTTGTAGAAAAACTTTCGATGCTCGGTTTGGAAGTTGAAAGTTTTGAAGAATTAGCGCGCAAGTATGATAATTTTGTAATAGGAGAGGTTGTAGAATGCGTCAAGCATCCGAATGCAGACCGACTTACAGTTTGCAAAGTAAATACTGGAAAGTTAGTTCAAGAAATTATTTGCGGCGCTCCAAATGTTGCGGCAGGACAAAAAGTTGTTGTGGCGTATGTCGGAGCGGTTATCCCTAACAACCAACACGACCCTGAAGGGAAACCATTTACTTTAGAACGAACCAAAATTCGCGGTATAGAATCTAACGGTATGATTTGTTCAGAATATGAGCTTGGTTTGGGAAAAGATGCCAGCGGAATTCTTGTGCTAGATTCGAAAGTTAAAATAGGAATTTCCTTAGCTAAATATTTGAATCAAACCGATGTGATTTACGAAATCGGAATTACCCCAAACCGTGCAGACTGTTTAAGTCACATTGGCGTTGCACGCGAAATTGGCGCTCTTGTTAATAAAAAGATTAAACTGCCTCCAGTTAAACTAAAAGAAAGCAAAACGCCAACTAATAAATTTGCAAAAATAGAAATTCTTGATAAAGAAAGATGCCCTCGGTATTCTGCCCGAGTACTTCGCAATGTTAAAATTGCACCTTCGCCTAAATGGCTTCAGGATATTTTAATTTCAGTAGGTGTGCGTCCGATTAATAATATTGTCGATGTAACTAACTATGTGTTAATGGAAACCGGTCATCCCCTTCATGCTTTCGATTACGATAAACTCATAGATCATAAAATAATTGTCAAAACTGCGGCTGATGGCGATAAGTTTATTACACTTGATGGTAAAGAAAGAATGCTTACATCTGATATGTTAATGATTTGCGATGCTGAAAAGCCAATTGCAATTGCCGGAGTGATGGGCGGAGCCAATACCGAAATAAGCGATTCGACTGTTAACGTTCTTTTAGAGAGCGCATATTTTAACGCAAAAAACATTCGACGCACATCAAAAAAATTAGATCTTTCAACGGAAGCTTCTTATAGATTTGAGCGCGGCACGGATATCAATAATACGGTAATCGCTGTAGATCGAGCGGCGCAATTAATTCAAGAATTAACTGGCGCAGAACTTCTTAAAGGAGCAATTGACGCTTATCCAAAAAAGAGAAAACAAGTGGTTGTTAAAGCGCGTGTTTCAAGAACTAATTCTGTAATTGGCGTGTCGCTTACCAAATCTCAAATCATTTCAATCTTAAAAAAAATCGAATTACATGCTAAATCAATTTCAAAAGATGAAATTTTGGTTAACGTTCCAAGTTTTCGTAACGACATTATAGAAGAGATTGACGTAATTGAAGAAGTAGCAAGAGTGTATGGCTATAACAACATAGAAACAAAAACACATGCCTCGATTGATTTTTCTTCAAATGTAAGGGCTGAGGCGCTGCAAAATAACATCCGAGAATATTTAATTGGTTCGGGCTTTAACGAAATACTATCGGTTAGTCTTCAAGATGAAGAAGCGCATTCGCTTGCGAGGAAACCGTTAGTAAAAGTATTAAATCCTGTAAGCTCTGAAATGGCAGTATTGCAGTCAAATTTAGTTCTTCCAGCTTTAAGAGTTGTTAAACATAATCAAAATCATGGCGTAAAAGATTTGAGATTATTCGAAATAGGCAATGTTTTCAATATGGATGTGACAAAAGAGAAACATTTATTAGAAGCTTATGGAGAAGAAGAAAAATTGCTTTTGTTAATTGCTGGCAATATATCCCCTGTTAGTTACGGAGTTAATCAGCGTTTAGTGGATATATTTGATATAAAAGGAGAGGTAAGTTCGCTTCTGACTAAGTTCTGTCTTGACAACTATCGTTTTATTTATTATGATAACAACAAAACATTAAGTGAGCCGAGCATAGGCGTTGAGATTAATGGCGTTTATGCCGGGTTCTTTGGAAAGGTCAAGAAAGAAATCGCAGATAAATTAGATGTTGATGAGAATATATTTATTTGCGAATTAAGTATATCTTCAATTCGCGATGGCTGGATAACGAATAGAAAATTTAAGGCATTGCCGAAATTTCCAAGCGTAATACGCGATTTAGCATTTACTGTTGATATAAAACTTCCGCAGATAGCAATTGAAGATGTAATTAAGCAAATTGGTCAGCCTCTATTAAAGAGCGTTGTTCTATTTGATATGTATAGCGGCAATCAAACTGGAGACGACAAAAAAAGCGTTGCTTATTCACTTGAATTTCAATCGCCTGACCGTACGTTAATGGACGAAGAAATAGATAACACGCTTAAAAAAATTATCGAGGCTGTTCAAAATCAATGCGGTGGTGTATTGCGAAGTTAAGCAATCAGAAAAATTATTACAGGAACAAAGCTTGCCCGTACAATTATCAGAAGTTGAGGCAATGGAAAAAAAGGATTTAAAAAAGCTCGAAGAATCCATCCAGGCGCTTTGGGGAAAAGCTCGTCTTGTTTCGGACCAGCTTTTGCAATTAAAGAAAGAAAATAAGGAACTTCGCAATCGAGTTTTGAGTTTAGAAGTAGAAGAAAGCCGATGGAAAGAAGAACTTCGGCGGCGCGAGCGTGAATTAGAAGATATTCGTTCACAGCTAACGCTTGCACAGTCAAATGGCAGCAATCTTTTTTCAAAGGAGGAGTTAGAAGCTCTTAAAGCTCGTTTGAAAGAATTAATTGGAAAAATTAATTCTCGTTTATAAAGCGAGCGATGATGGAAGTTGTAGATTTAATTAGAACACGAAACAATTAATCAAAACGATGAACGGTAAAAGCATTAAAGTAAAAATATTTGGGAACGAATATCCGCTTCGTGGAGAGAATGAAGATCTTACGAAACGTGTTGCATCCTACGTAGATGGTATGCTGACAAAGATACACGATAAAATACCAGAACAGCCGCCATTGACAGTCGCAGTTCTTTCTGCATTAAATATTACTGAAGATTTATTGCGTGAGCGAGAAACTCATGCTCAAGAACTTGCGCATCTCGAAACGGAAGTGGAAAAGCTTTCCAACTATCTCGATAATTGTCTTATTTCCAAAACATCGGACGATTTAATTCTGTAATTCAATCGATTGTTCTTTTCTACAACGGTAGCGGAAATTAAACCGCGCCATCAGCCGTAATCAAAATCATATTAAAGAACCTGACAATTCTTTTAATATGGGAGCTTGACTCATAAGTGTGGAACGCAAGCCACCTATCTTTTGAAAAAGGATAGCCATGCGATGACCTCTCTGTTTTAAACGGAGAAAGAGCGGGAAGTGGAAGCATGAAATGCTTAGGCAAGCGCCCACTGTGTGTAGGAAGAGGTTCTTTCAATACACTTGATTGTGGCAGATGAGCGCGGTTTTTTGTTTTTTAATTAGAGAAAGAGGAAAATATGGACCCTTATATATTAATATTGATTGGCGCATTAATAGGCGGCGGTGCTTTTTTTATGGGCTGGATGCTTAATGCGCGCAGCGGCAAAAATAAACTTATGGATGCGCAAGAGCGCGCAAAAAAAATAATAGAAGAAGCCGAAAAAGATGCGGCAACTACTAAAAAAGAAAAAATGCTCGAAGTAAAAGATGAATGGTACAGAAAGAAAAAAGATTTCGAATCGGAAGCGCAGTCTAAACGTTCTAAACTTCAAGCTTATGAAAAACAACTAAGCAACCGAGAAGAAAACATAGAGAAAAAGTTAGACTTACTAACAAAAAAAGAGTCGTCTGTGCAATGCACAGAGCGTGAACTTGTGGAACGTCAGAAACGCGTAATTGAACAAGAAAAAGAAGTAACGAGATTAATTGAGGAAGAAAATGCGCGACTTGAAAAAATTTCAGGAATAACACGGGAAGAGGCAAAAAAATATCTGTACCAAAACCTAATTGAAACTGTCAAATCGGAAGCTTCGCAAACATTGAAAGATATTCGAGATACGGCAAAGTTGGAAGCAAAGAAAGAAGCGCAAAAAGCCATCGTTCAGGCAATTCAACGCTCTGCTGTAGATTTCACGCTCGAAACAACAGTAAGCGTAGTCAATGTAGGCAATGATGAAATGAAAGGCCGCATTATTGGCCGTGAAGGACGCAATATTCGGGCATTTGAAGCCGCTACGGGCATCGATGTTATTGTTGACGATACGCCAGAAGCTGTGATACTGTCTGGTTTCGATCCGTTCAGACGCGAGGTTGCGCGAATTTCGTTAGAAAGATTAATTACCGACGGACGAATACATCCCGCGCGAATTGAAGAAATCGTGGATAAAGTTCGTAAAGAACTGGAAGAAGAAATTATACACACTGGTGAAAATGTTCTTCTTGAAATTGGTTTGCATGGCGCGCATCCAGAAATTATCAAACACGTAGGCAGAATGAAATATCGTTCAAGTTATGGGCAAAACTTGCTTGAACATAGCATAGAAGTAGCTTATTTAACCGGAATTATGGCGGCTGAGTTAAGGATAGATCCAATTTTAGCAAAACGCGCTGGTCTATTGCATGACATTGGAAAAACAATTGATAAAAGCATTGAAGGCCCTCATGCTCTTTTGGGCTACGAATTATGTAAAAAATATAATGAACATTCGATTATCTGTAATGCAGTCGGTTCGCATCACGAAGATATTCCGATGGAACATCCCATTTCGGCGTTGGTACAATCGGCAGATTCTATAAGTGGAGCACGGCCGGGGGCTCGGCGTGAATCGGTAGAAGAATATATTAAGCGCCTTGAAAAATTAGAGAACATCGCAAAATCATTCAGCGGCGTAATTAATACTTACGCAATACAAGCCGGCAGAGAAATTCGAGTTATCGTTAGCCACGAAAAACTTGACGATGCCGCCGCCGATCAGATGGCGCATGATATTGCTAATAAAATTGAACAAGAACTTGAATATCCGGGACAAATAAAAGTCGTTGTTGTCCGCGAGTTTCGTTCCGTTGCAGTTGCTAAGTAATTTAATTCCCAAAATGGATATTCATTGAATTAATTTTAATCATTCTTCAAATTTGAATATGATGGTAGCATTTGTTTATTTCAGGAAGGTTTTAAACGATTAAGCTATCCAAGTGAAACCACATAATAAAAATATCCTTAAAGTCGGTATTACCGGTGGTATTGGCAGCGGTAAATCTGCTTTATGCTCCGCTTTAGTAAAATTAGGAGTTCCGGCGCTCTATGCAGATGAAATTTCTAAAGAAATTTGCGTTTCAAATCAAATAGTAAAAAGAAAACTAATAAAAATTTTTGGTGAAAATTTCTACAACGAAGACGGATCGCTTAACAAGCCATTTATTGCAAACTCGATTTTTAGAGATGCAAGCTTGCGAAAAAAAATGGAACGCATTGTTCATCCTCAAGTAGAAAAAGAAATTGATAGACAAATTAATGAATATATTAAGCAAGGCAGGCGCATTGTAATTATTGAAGCGGCGCTTATTTATGAAGCAGGTTTAAATAAAAAACTCGATGCGGTTATAGTTGTAGATGCGGATGAAACTGAAAGGATTAATCGGATACGAAAAAGGGATGTTGTTTCGGAAGAAGCTGTACGGATGCGAATGCAAGCGCAAATGGATTCGCACACAAAAGTTGAAAAAGCAGATTTTCTGATCTTGAACAACGGAACAATAGAAGAGCTTGTGTCAAAAGCTGAATTTCTTTATACTTTATTCAATAAAATAATTTACGAGGATCGAATTGTCTGATTCTATTTTTGAAAAGGAAGCAAAATATTTCTTCCACACTTATCATAGGTTGCCGCTTGATATTCAAAGAGGCGATGGCGTTTATCTTTATTCAAAAGAGGGCAAAAGGTATATCGATTTTTTTGGCGGGCTTGCTGTTAACGCACTCGGTTATAATCATCCCCGTATAATAAAAGCTATTGAAGAACAAATACATCGCTATATTCATCTTTCAAATTATTATGCCCAAGATAAAACTGTTGAATTAGCTGAGCGAATTATTAGAGCAAGCGGTTATAAAAAAGTTTTCTTTTCAAATAGCGGCACCGAAGGCATGGAAGGCGCTATAAAAATTGCTCGAAGGTGGGGGCATCAAGTTGGTAAAATTAATTTGCTGAATCTTACAAATTCGTTTCATGGACGTTCAATGGGAGCTCTTTCATTGACCGATAGACCAAATTATCGAAACGGATACGAACCATTTCTCCCAAATACGATTTCAATTAAGTTTAATGATGTTGAAGATTTGAGAACGAGGGTGAACGATCAGACATTAGCAATAACACTCGAATTTATTCAGGGAGAGGGGGGAATAAATGTAGTTAGCAATGAATTTGTAGATGAGTTGAGAACATTAAAAGAAAAATTTGGTTTCCTAATAATTGCAGATGAAATTCAAGCGGGCGTTGGACGTACGGGGCGATTTTTCTGTTTTGAACATTATAACATCAATCCGGATATTGTGGTTATTGCAAAAGCCATCGGCGGCGGATTGCCGCTTGGCGTAATTATTGGAAACGAAAAAGTCGAAGATATCTTAAGTTATGGCGCACATGGAACTACATTTGGCGGAAATCCGGTAGCTTGCGCCGCTGGTTGCGCTGTGATGGAAGAGATTGTTGATAACAATTTGATGAAGCAAGCGAGCATAATAGGAGAATACTTATTTTCTAAAATGACAGAATTGAAAAATAATTTTCCTAAGCGAATAAAAGAGGTGCGCGGAAAAGGTTGTATGATTGGAATTGAAATTGACAGAGCCGGTGATCCGATTGTTGATGAATTACGGAATAGAGGATTTCTGATCAATTGCACAAACACAACTGTTTTACGATTATTGCCTCCCTACATAATAAATAAAGCACATTGCGATTCATTAGCATTTGAGATGCATTCAATTTTTCAAACTCTCACCTAAAAAAATAAGATTCATAGGAGAAAAAAATACCTTTATCAGAATCAAGCAAAACGATATTAACAAACACGCTTAAAGAGTGGATGAAGTTTGCTGTTGAAAGAGAGAGATTAACTATAGCCACAAATGAATTAACGGCAATCACAAGGAGAGTTGTGCAAGAATGTTTGTTGTTTATGAAAGCGCAAAATTTAGAAATTCAATGCGAAAATCCTGATGCGATGAAGATAATGGGAGTAGATATGCAGATTGATCCTGTAGTAGATGCGGTATTCCCAAATGTAAAAGCAAGTGTATTATTAAAATGCAGCGGCTCTACACGATCTATTAAATAAATCCAAATATGTCTATTTCTGCGGGTGGAACGGTTTTGACATTCGATCAACTTAAGAAAGGAATTCCGGAGTCATTTTATGCAAATGCAGCCGATTTTGTGCGCGATAGCTTTCTTTTTGTTGCGCGCAGTGGTGGGAAGGAAGAATAAAATAAATTGGAACATTTAAAAAGTGATAACGTCAGATATTCTATAAAATGACTCTGGAAAAAAAACATATAATAGCGCCTGAGCTTTACGGCGACTATTGGTTGAATTCAGAACCTGTAGTGCTTAAGGATAATATTGGAAGTGTAATTATTATAGATTTCTGGGACTATACATGCACTAATTCTATACGAAGTTTGCCTTATATTAACGAGTGGTACAAAAAGTATAAAGAATACGGTGTCAAAGTCATTGGCGTGCATACTCCCGAATTTGAATTTGCAAAGTTAATTATTGATGTAGAAAATGCTGTTAAAAAGTTCGGCATTGAATATCCGATTGTATTAGATAATGAAGCCAAACTTTGGAGCGCTTATGGAGTTCGTCATTGGCCTACGCGATTTATTATTGACAAATATGGATTTGTTAGATTTGTTCAATACGGCGAAGGGGGTTATTTAGAATTTGAGCGAGTAATACAACAAGTTCTTATTGAAGCAGGTTCTAGATGCAATTTACCAGCGTTAGAAACGCCTATGCGATTGGAAGATCAGGAAAATTTAATGTGTTACAAGCCAACTGGCGAATTATATCTCGGTTATCTTAGAGGAGCTTTAGGAAATCCGGAAGGATATAATCCAGAATCGACATTGGAATATGCTGACCCAGGCATCTATATTGCCGAACGGTTTTATGCTACAGGAAAATGGAAGAATGAAAAGCAATGTCTTCGTTTTGATGGAAGCGAAGGCGAAGAAGGATCGATTTTATTTTCTTACCAAGCTAAAGAGGTCAATGCTGTAATGAGATCGCGTGATGGTTCTATATGCGAAGTATTAATAAAACAAAACGGTCAAATTTTGCCTAAAGAAATTTTAGGCAAAGATGCTATCCATACATCAAAAGGTGCGTCAGTATTTGTCGATACGCCCCGCATGCATCAGCTTGTTCAAAATAGAAAGTTCGGAAGCAATCTGCTAAAGTTAACTACAAACAACCCGAATCTTGAAATTTATTCCTTTTCTTTTGTAACAAGTATAATTTCTGAATTAGTGCAAACTTGCCAAAATTAAGTTCTCATCTATAATCTGCAATTGCTCTACGTTAAATTCTTTCTTAAATTATTTCGTTATTGAACGATAGTTTATAACAAATAAAAACGATAATAAATAACAAATAAGGAAATAATAATGCCAAATCTAGTATTACTGCGTCATGGAGAATCGCAATGGAATCTTGAAAATCGTTTTACAGGCTGGGTGGATATTCCGCTTTCACCTAAAGGCATAGAGGAAGCCGCTCTGGCAGGAGAAAAACTAAAAGGATATAAATTTGATAATGGATACACATCTGTTCTTAAGCGTGCCATTCATACAATGGATATTGTTCTAAAAATTATTCAACAGACGGAACTTCCACTCGAACGAAATAAAGCTTTAAACGAACGTCATTATGGCGCTTTACAAGGATTGAATAAGGATGATATCGGAAAGCAATATGGTCTAGAACAATTAAAAATTTGGCGCCGTAGTTACGATGTGCCGCCTCCGAAGGATGTAACAGAGTTAAATCCGGAAGGAGTAAGCGAAAGTTTGAAAGATACCGCCGCCCGAACGCTTCCATATTTTGAATCAAAAATATTGCCGGATATACACGCCGGTAAAAATGTATTGGTTGCCGCGCACGGAAATAGTCTTCGTTCGATAGTGATGAAATTGGATGATTTGTCTAAAGAGCAAGTGTTGGAATTGAACATTCCTACTGGCGTTCCCTTGTTATACGCGTATGATGCAAATGGAAATATTCAAGAACGCCGATATTTGTAAAAAAAACGCTATTTTTTTTGTAGAATTTATACTTGCATTTACGTTGTCTCTTTAGCATATTCGTTTCGTCAAGTTTTAAGCTATTGACGTTTAATCGCAACACTTAAAGAGACATCTAAAATTTTAAATATTAAGGAGATTTGTAATGGCAACAAAAATAACAGAAGAATGTATTAATTGCGGCGCTTGCGAGCCAGAATGCCCAAATACCGCTATTTATGCAAGTGGGGTTCAGTACGAATTGAACGGTCAGATGTACGATGCATTATCCAACGATTTCTACTATATAGTTCCAGAAAAATGTACCGAATGTGTAGGACATTTCGACCAAGAGCAATGTGCGGCAGTATGTCCGGTTGATTGCTGTATACCTGATCCGGATAAAGTAGAAACAGAAGAACAATTATTTGAAAAAGCAAAAAAATTAAATCCAGATAAGACTTTTCCGGAATTAAGTTCTTCAAATTCGCGTTTCCGTAAATAAGCAATATACATTTATAGATAAAGTCGGTTCTTCGGTCGGAGAACCGACTTTTTTTTTAGGTTAAAAGTGCTTTTATATAAAAATGTCTCAATTAATAACAGATAAAATTAAATCCAAAGCTTTAGAGTTAAATTTTTTAAAAGTCGGAGTTGCCCCAGCTCAAAGCTTGGAAGAAGAAGGGTTCAATTTAAAAAAGTGGCTAAAAAATAACTACCAAGCTTCTATGTATTGGTTAGAAAAAGATATTGAAAAGCGAATCGATCCAGCCAAAGTACTTCCAAGTGTAAAATCGATTTTATGCGTCGCTCTTAATTATTATGAAGATGTAAAACATTATCAGAACCGAGATTACGGCAAAATATCTCGCTATGCTTGGGGCAAGGATTATCATAAAATTCTTGAAAATAAATTACGCGCTTTATACGAATTCATAAAATCAATAGCGCCTAAAGTAAATGGAAAATTTTATGTCGATACCGGCCCTGTGATGGAAAAGATTTGGGCGGTACGCTCCGGCATCGGTTGGATGGGAAAGCATACGAATGTAATTTCGCGGGAGTGTGGTTCGTGGATTTTTTTGGGAGAGATATTGCTCGATATAGAGCTTGTATATGACAAACCGATGCACGATTACTGCGGCAATTGTACTGCGTGCATCGATGCTTGCCCAACTAAAGCGATTGTTCAACCGTACGTTTTAGATTCGCGCAGATGCATCTCATATCTGACAATAGAACACCGCGGTGATTTGCCAATAGAGTTAAAACATAAATTTGAAAATTGGGTATTTGGATGCGATATTTGCCAAAATGTTTGCCCTTGGAATAAATTTCAGAAAGTAACAAGCGAAGAAAGTTTTAAACCGCACATAGAAAATATTGCTCCGAAATTAATCGAACTTGCTAATCTGTCTAAAGAAGAATTCAATCGGCGTTTCGGCGAAAGTCCTGTGAAGCGAACAAAGCACAACGGATTAGTTCGTAATGCGAAAATGTTACTTGAATATTGTAAAAGTTCAATATAAATTTCTGCATAAGCGTTGAGAATCTTTTATAAATTATTTGCATCTAATGATAGACTTTAAGTATGAACAAATGATAGAATTTTATAACAACTCGATCGTAAAAGTGAATTATTTATAGCTTTGGTAAATCGGAAATAACTAAGTCATAAAAATAAAAAATTGAAATTATTATGAAACAGAATAATCATCATAAAGTAATAATTATCGGATCGGGACCTGCAGGGCTTACCGCGGCGCTTTATGCTGGGCGCGCAAATTTATCTCCTTTGGTTTTTGAAGGCCAACAACCCGGCGGTCAGTTGACGATAACTACAGAGGTGGAAAATTTTCCTGGATTTCCAGATGGCGTTCAAGGACCGGAATTAATGGAAATTATGCGCAAACAAGCGCAAAGATTTGGAGCTGAAACGGTTTTCAAAACAGTTGAATCTGTTGATCTCTCAAAACGTCCTTTTAAAGTGATTGCGGACGACGAAGAATATTTTGCAGACACAATAATAATTGCGACTGGAGCTACTGCAAAATGGTTAAACATTCCATCGGAAGAAGAATACAAAGGATTTGGCGTTTCTGCATGCGCAACATGTGATGGATTTTTCTTTAGAAATCAACATGTTGCTGTAGTTGGCGGAGGGGATACAGCTTTGGAAGAAGCTTCATATCTTACAAATCATGCTTCTCGCGTTACTATTATACATAGGAGAAAAGAATTACGCGCATCCAAAGCAATGCAAGAGCGTGTAAAGAAAAATCCTAAAATAGATTTTATTTGGGATTCAGTAATTGAAGAAGTTATCGGAACCGATGAAGGTGGTGTAAAAAAAATGACCGGATTGAAATTAAAAAATGTTATTACTAACGAGGTTACGCAATTCGCTTGTAACGGTTTGTTTTTAGGTATCGGACATAAACCGAATACAGATTTGCTTAAAGGCGCTTTGGATATGGACTCTGCCGGTTATTTGATAACAAAACCTTCCAGCACTGCGACCAATGTACCGGGAGTTTTTGCGGCGGGCGATGTAGCAGATTCAAAATATAGACAAGCAATAAGCGCGGCTGGAACGGGTTGCATGGCCGCTATCGATGCAGAAAGATTTTTAGCAGAGAATCAGTAAATTACGGCAACGTTTTCTCTAATTTGAAGTTGATAGCAATAGTAAGGCGTAAAAAGTTGTTATTTTAACTTATATCTACAGAAGAAAATTAATATGTAGAAAACTATCAGTTTAAAATTTTTATGTTTTTAGTCGTGTTGCTTCATAAATAAAGGAAACAGAAAATGAGGAAATCCTTCCTGTTAGTTAAAGAGAAAAGGTTATCTTTTTGGTATAATAAAAACAAGAAGTAACCGGAAATAAAAAAACTAACTGGAGGAGAAGATGTATATAACAAACAAAAGTTTGTATGATCGTTCTTTGGAAAAAACACACGATCCAAAACTGATAGATCTGGAATTGGAACGGGCAACGAAAAAGCTCTGGGAAATAAGGTAGAATCCGATTTTCAAAACCCACCATTAAAATCTTGCTTGCTCGGCGATCTGTTTGGCGAAGCAACTTAGCGTGAAACAATTTTTCAGATTTTTTCAATATATTTTTTAAATACACTTGTTATCACAACATCATATTATTAATAGTAGCAAAAAGAAAAAAATAAGACGACTTTTTTATAAAGGAGAATATTGATGAAACCCCCATCTTCCAAAAGAGTAATCATTGTAGGAGCCGGACCAGGTGGACTGGCTGCGGGAATGCTTCTAGCTTCAAAGGGATATTCTGTTGATATTTATGAAAAAGAAAAAAAAGTTGGCGGCAGAAATTCTTTTTTCAAGTTAGGTAGCTATATTTTCGATATTGGTCCTACTTTTTTTATGATGAAAGATGTATTAGAAAATATATTTGAAAAAAGCGGAAAGAAATTTGAAGACTTTGTCGAATCAATCAAGCTCGATCCGATGTACCGATTGAAGTTTGCCGACGGACGAGTATTATTTCCATCCCCAGATAAGGGGAAGATGGAACAAACCTTGGAAAAATTTTCAAATGGTAGTTTTAACGGATATTTAAAATATCTCGAAAAAGAAAAAAAGAAATACGATAAACTTATTCCGTGTTTATCAATTCCCTACGGCAAAGTGAGTGATTTTTTTTCTAAACAGCTTATTACAGCTCTGCCATATCTTGATGCTCACACAAGTCTGTATGGAGTTTTAGCGAGATATTTCAATGATCCCGAAACGAGAATAGCTTTTACATTTCAGGCAAAATATATCGGAATGTCTCCTTGGACTGCTCCGGGTACTTTCAGTATTATTTCTTACATCGAACATGGCGGGGGAATTTATCATATAACAGGCGGCTTGAATAAGCTTTCTCAAGCTATGGCAGAAGCGTTCGAACAGTCAGGAGGAAGAATACATTTCAGTGCGCCGGTAAAGAAAATAATTGTTGAAAACGGAAAAACAACAGGTATTGAATTAGGAAACGGCAATACAGAAAAATCCGATTATGTAATTATCAACGCAGATTTTGCACACGCTATGACAAATATCGTAGATTCAAAGAATAGAAAAAAATGGACAGATGAAAATCTTGCATGTAAAGATTATTCATGCTCTACCTTTATGTTGTATCTCGGTGTAAAAAAAGAATTTAATGATATTGCTCATCATAGTATAATATTCGCAAAGGATTATAAAAAGAATGTTGATGAGATAACAAAAGACATGATTCTATCGGAGGACTTTTCGTTCTACGTTCAAAACGCAAGTGTGACCGATAAAACGCTGGCACCCGATGGGAAAAGCACTATTTATGTTCTAGTGCCGGTGCCAAACAATAAAAGCTGTATTGATTGGGATACCGAAAAACAGAATTTTAGAAACAGGATACTCGACGCTCTTGAAACAAGAGGCGGTTACGAGGGACTAAAAGGAAATATCGAAGAGGAAAAAATAGTTACGCCAAAAGATTGGAGCGATAATCATTCTGTCTATCTTGGTGCAACTTTTAACTTAGCGCACAATGTTGGTCAGATGCTCTATTTCAGGCCACATAACGAGTTCGAAGAATTTAAGAACTGTTATCTTGTTGGCGGAGGCACACATCCCGGAAGCGGACTGCCTACAATATATGAATCGGGTAGAATTTCCGCAGAGTTGATTATGAAAAAAGATTGTATAGAATTGTGATGGAAAAATATTTTTTGCCTCTATTGTTACTCTGCATAGTTGTATCATCTGGTAATATTCTGGCGCAGGATAGCATCTCCATATACGTTGCAGTCGATGGCTTTAAGAACGAAGATGGTGTTTGCAGATTATTGTTATTTGAAAGCGAGGAAGGTTTCCCCGATTCACCTAAAGCTGCTTTACTTATGCTGAACGAAATTATCCGCGGACAAAAAGCATATTTTAATTTTAGAATAAAGCCAGGCAAATATGCAATATCTATACTACATGACGAGAACAAAAATAAAAAAATGGACAAGACATGGTACGGAAAACCGATAGAAGGTTTTGGTACATCGAATAATCCGAAGGTTCGTTTCAGCCCTCCGGACTTTGAAGATTCGGTTTTAATTCTTAATGACAGCAACCACAACATTACTATCAAGCTGTACTATATGTAAGCAGGTATAAATGAATATTTATTCCTTTCTCAAACTGATACAGATGATATACGGAAACAAAAAACCGGATATCAAAAAAATTCAAGCGATGGGTCTACTTGCTGTCAAAATCGGACAGGTTCATGCGTTGAGAATAGATTTTTTAAACGAAGAAACATGTTTCGAATTGTCCAAGCTTTATCGCACAACTATTCCTATAAAATCAGAAAACGCTCTTAAAAATGTTGACAGGAGTAAATTTTCTTGGATAGACGAAAAACCGCTTGCGAGCGCCTCGGTTGGTCAAGTATATAGGGCTAAGCTATCAAGCGGCGAAGATGTTGTTATTAAAGTTATCAAATCTGATTTTAAAAAAATGTTTGAAAAAGATGTTGCGGCGGTGAAGCGGTTCTTCATGTTCGTTATTTTCTTTTACCCAAAACTGGCACGAGTTTTTGATCCCATTGGTATTCTTGAACATATTGAGGAATACACGTTGAGAGAGTTGAACCTTCTTAATGAAATTGAAGGGCATGATATTCTAAAGGAGATATACGAAAATAATAAAAATATTTATGATCTTTCCTCGCTTAAATTTCCAAAGATATACAAGGAGCTATCATCTGAGAATGTAATGGTGTCGGAATATATTTCAGGAAAAACATTTGATGAGATATTAGATACTGAAATGAAATACTCAGATCTTCTGCTTCTCTTTAAGATTCACGGATTTTTTATGTTTAACATCGGGACTTTCCACGGCGACATCCATCCGGGGAATTTGATGCTTTGTAATGATAAAATCTATTTTGTTGACACTGGAGCAATCGGGCATGTAAGCAAAAGACTTAGCTCTGGGCTTCTCAATTTCTTTGATGCGTTATCCGTTTACGATTACAATCTCTGTGCAAGGAGGCTAAATGAAATGGCAGAGAAAGGAATTTCCGGACAAAAATATGAGAAGTTTAAAATGAAGTTCAATAAACTATACTCCGATTTTAAAGGAAGAAGCGTACAGCAAGTATCATTAACACGAAAGATGATGGAAACAATTAAACTTGGAGTGAATTGCGGTATGGGATTCGAAAAAGGTATGTTCTCGATAATTAAAAGTTTGATGTTTCTTGATGGAATGGTTCTCAGGTGTAATCCAGACTCAGTGCTCTTGGAAGACATGAAACAATTTGTGAATGAATTTAAAAAGATAAAATAGTATCTATAATTTTCTAAAATGATCTTTAATTTTATCTTTCCTCATTAAATCATTGCTGTCCAAAATAAAATAATTTATAGTTCATAAGTCTTGAAAGTACATCAAATTGGACAAGTTTTTAATACAGTGCTGGAGTAAGCCCCCTGATGCTGTCCAAGAATAAATATAGAAAGTTGAGTCTCTGGAACAAAAGGTGGACTTTGAAACGGATTATTGAGCCAATCATCCAAATCACGATAAGTAAAGAGATTAAATCTTAATAAAGCGACAAGATTTGAAAGCGACCATCGTGTTGCCTCATAAATAAAGGTAACCGAAAATAGTCAAGAAATTAACTGATTAACAATATATTGAGGCAAAGGTTCTGCGCGAGTTAAGATACAGTAAATTTTGGATTTTATCTGTTGTTCTAAATAGAAAGAATTAAGAGAAGAGAA
>JBBIII010000019.1:28759-34208 GCA_037446575.1 Ignavibacteriales bacterium | reverse complement strand
TCAGCGATGGTATGGTTTTGCAGAGAGAATCTGCCGTGCAAATCTGGGGTTGGGCGGCGAAAAATGAAAAGATTTCTATTCGTTTTATTGATTCTGTTTATCAAACATCAGCCGATTCATTAGGAAATTGGAAAGTTGAATTAGCGCCATCGCCAGCGGGCGGACCTTATTCAATGTCAATATCCGCTTCTGATACAATTATTATCAACGACATATTAATTGGCGATGTTTGGATTTGTTCCGGGCAATCGAATATGGAACTGCCGATGAAGCGAGTTAGCCCGATTTATGAAACTGAAATTGCTAACTCCGAAAATAATTTCATCCGTCATTTTGAAGTCCCTGATAAATATAACTTTAATGAGCCGCAAAAGGATTTATCAGCCGGAAGCTGGCAGAAAGCAAATCCAAAAAATATTCTATCATTCACAGCGGTTGGATATTTTTTTGCAAAGGAGCTATACGATAAGTACAAAATTCCAATCGGATTAATAAATGCGAGTTTAGGCGGCGCTCCGGCAGAAGCTTTTATGAGCGAGGAAGCTTTAAAACAATTTCCAAATCATTTTGAAGAACTTCAAAAATTCAAAGACGGTAGTCTTATTGCTAAAATTGAAAGTCAGGATAGGGTAAGAATTCAAGCTTGGTACAAACTATTAAACGAAAAAGACGAAGGCTACTATCTATCTCACACATCGTGGAAGGATCCATTATTAAATACTTCTAAATGGTCGTTGATGAAAATTCCCGGTTATTGGTCAAACACTAAACTTGGAAATGTAAATGGTGTAGTGTGGTTCAGAAAAGAATTTCGAATTCCATCCTCAGCGGCAGGGTTGCCGGCAAAATTAAATTTAGGGAGAATTGTAGATGCCGATTCCGTTTTTGTCAATGGTGTTTTTGTCGGAACAACCGGCTATCAATATCCGCCGCGCAGGTACGAAATTCCAGCAGGCGTTTTGAAAAAAGGGAAAAATATTATTGTAGTTAGAGTCATCAACGAACAAGGCGAAGGCGGATTTGTTCCGGATAAACCTTATGAGATAAATGTAGGTGGAATGACTATTAATTTGAAAGGTGATTGGAAATATCGCCTCGGTTGTGTTATGGAACCTTTAGCAAGTCAAACTTTTGTTCGCTGGAAGCCGGCAGGTTTATACAATGCAATGATACATCCTCATCTTAATTTTAAAATCAAGGGAGTCATTTGGTATCAAGGTGAATCCAATGTATCACGCGCTGAAGAGTATAAAACCTTATTTCCCGCTCTAATAAACAATTGGCGAAAAAGTTGGAATCAAGGCGATTTCCCATTTCTTTTTGTTCAACTGCCAAATTTCTTAGAAGCTCAAAAACAACCATCTGATGGCGGCTGGGCGAGATTTAGAGAAATTCAGATGAAAGCTCTTTCGCTTCCCAAAACAGGAATTGCAATTGCTATTGATCTTGGTGAATGGAACGATGTTCATCCTTTGAACAAAAAAGATGTCGGCAAACGACTTGCTATTTCGGCGCAAAAAATTGCTTACGGAGATGACTCAATAGTATTTTCAGGTCCAATTTATAAATCAATGGAGATCAACAGAAATCAAATTATTATCTCTTTTGATCATTGCGGCAGTGGATTAACTGTGAAAGGCGGCAGAGAATTAAAATACTTCGCAATATCCAGTGCTGATGGAAATTTTGTTTGGGCAAAAGCAAAAATTGAAAATGGAAAAGTTGTTGTTTGGAACGATAAAATTAAAAATCCTGTTGCAGTAAGATATGCTTGGGCAAATAACCCTGAAGGAGCGAATCTGTACAATAAAGAAGGATTGCCTGTTTCGCCCTTTAGAACCGATAACATAAAATAAAAGGAACAGTAATTTATGGAACAGTTTTTAAAACCATTTTTATTAGCATCACTAATGTTTTTTTATAATTTAAGTAATTCTCAGACCGTTGATCCGCCGTATGAAGTTGGAAGATGGCAAGGGTTCCGCTCTTGTGCGGTGAGCTTTACATTTGATGATTGGACTTCCAACCAACCTGCTATCGCTATACCGATGTTTAATGAATTCGGTTTTAAAATGACATTATTCCCGGTTATTAATTGGAGCCCGAATTGGACAGCGCTGCAAACAGCTGCTAATCAAGGGCATGAAATTGCAAGTCATACAATGTCGCATGCAAATTTTAGTTCATTATCAATTGAAAATCAGAATACTGAATTACAAAATTCTCAAGCAGAAATAAATTCTCGTATACAAGGTCAAAAATGCATTACGTTTGCCTATCCATTTTGCGCAACAGGAAAAGATTCGGTATGTGAAAAGTACTATATAGCCGCAAGAACCTGTTCAGGAGTTACAGAGCCAAGCACTCCGTCTAATTTTATGCGAATTAGTTCCTATCTTTGTGGAACTCAAAGTTCTATAACAACGCCGGCTCATTTCAAAGCGCGAGCCGATGCCGCCGCCTCAATTAACGGTTGGGTTGTTTTCCTTCTCCACGGAATTGATAATGATGGAGGATATTCGCCTGTTACTTCTGGAAATTTAAGAGGAACACTCGATTCGTTATCAAAATATCCAAATAAATATTGGGTCTCCACATTTGGCAATGTAGCTCGATACATTAAAGAGAGAAATAGCGCATCTGTGCGTGAATTATCAAATCGAGACAGCATTTATACTCTGAGCGTTACAGATCAATTGCCAGATTCCATTTACAATTATCCTATAACTATACGCCGCCCCTTACCGCAAAATTGGGCTGGCGCGTCAATTACTCAAAGTGATAAAAATATTGAAGTCAAAATAGTTGAAGTTAATTCCATCAAATACTTAATGTTTGATGTAGTGCCTGATGGCGGCGATGTGATTATTAGCAGAAGTGGAATCACAAATGTTATGATTGAGTCAAGCGAATTTCCATCACGCCCATATCTTATGCAGAATTTTCCAAATCCATTTAATCCTTCAACCACAATAAAATATTATTTGAATACATCAACAGACGTAACATTGAAAATGTATAATCTTTTTGGACAAGAGCTTGAAACTCTTGTTGCTGGATATCAATCGGCGGGCGAACATATTCTTAATTGGCAGCCGAAAAACTATGCAAGCGGAATGTACTTCTATCGCTTACAAGCCGGGCGGTATGTAGAAACAAAAAAACTTACAGTTATTAGATAAAAAGTATTTGGATTTTTCATCTATGGGCATTGAAACGATCAATGATGTTACTAAAGTATCTGTACCATTTGAATTGATTTCCATTGATATAAAAACTATCGCGCGTTCACTAGGATACACAGACGGAGTAATGCCTGATCATTTTGAAGAATTGGTGAACAACGTAATAGCTTTGTTACCAGAAAAATGTAAAATCCAAGCTGGCTACAGCGTTATTGATGTAAGGAGAATTGAGGGCAGGAACGATGGATTTGAAATTGGCGGGAAGTTTGTTCAAACACAGGGAATTATTGCAAGTCAATTTAAAAAAGCTGACAGAGTTGCCATATTTGTATGTACTATCGGCGATGAGATGGAAAATTGGTCAAAACAACTTGCATCCGAAGGAGATGTGCCATATAGCTATGTAGTAAATACAGTCGCATCGGAAGCGGTTGAGCAAGCCGCAGATGTTTTACACGATGCACTTGGAGAACAGATGAAACTGCAGAACTTGAATATTACTAATCGCTACAGTCCCGGTTATTGTAACTGGTCTGTTGCTGAGCAACATATTTTATTTTCATTTCTCCCGGAAAATTTTTGCGGCATTACAATAACAGACTCGGCATTAATGCTACCAATAAAATCTGTTAGCGGAATAATTGGAATTGGTAGACAAGTCAAAAAAATGAATTATATTTGTGATACATGCGGAGTAAAAGATTGTACTTATAGAATAATACTGACCGCGAAGGAAGAGCGCAAAAAAAGAAATGCGAATAGTGGTTTATGAATCCAATTAAAAATCTTTTTTTTGAAAAAGTGGTTGACCAAAAAGTAAGAGATCTTGTCATTCCCAAATGTTTTTATTGGGAATCTTACCTGAAAACGACAACTAAGATTCCCGCTTTCGCGGGAATGACAACTTTTTAGACAACCTCTTAATTTAAGAGATATGAATCATTATAAAGTAAAATTTAAATAACGTTGGAAAGTATTTTAAGGAAAATATTATGACAGACAAACAATGGGAAATGTTAAAAAGAGTTATTAATGGAGAAATATTAAATCCTTTACCGGTTGGATTCATTATTGATTGTCCATGGCTTCCGAATTGGTACGGCATTAACATACTTGATTATTTTACTAATGATGAGCTGTGGCTTAACGCAAATCTAAAAGCCCTTAATGATTTTCCCGATGTAATGTTTTTACCGGGATTCTGGTCGGAGTATGGTATGTGCACAGAACCTTCAGCGTTTGGAGCAAGATGTACATTTCCAGCTAATGAATTTCCACATGCACATAAAGTAATTAATTCGGTAGATGATATTGAAAATCTTCCTCAACCCAATCCTAAGACTGATGGATTTCTTCCGTTTGTGTTGAATCGGCTGAAACTTGCTCAACCTAAAATAGAAGCGGCAGGACATAAAATTAGATTCGCTGTTGCACGCGGTCCTCTTAATATTGCAAGCTATCTTATGGGCTCTACAGAATTTCTTACAACAATGATGATGCAACCAGAAAAAGCTCATGAGCTAATGAGAAAAATTACAGACTATCTTAAAGATTGGTTGCACTTGCAAATGGAGACATTCCCTTCGATTGATGGAATTCTAATGCTTGATGATATAATTGGATTTATGGGTGAAGAAGAGTTCAGAACTTTCGGATTACCATACTTTAAGGAGTTGTACGATGCGAATGTTTCTGTTAAATTCCTGCATAACGATGCGCCATGCAAAGTATCTGCTCCGCTTTTACCTGAATTCGGTGTGAATTTATTTAATATGGGATTTGAAATTACCTTAAACGAACTTAAAGAATTGACAAAAAATAAGGTAACGATGTTGGGAAATATTCCGCCGAGAGATGTTCTTGCAAGCGGCGATGTTGCAAAAGTAACACAAGTTACAACCGAGCTTGTAAATTCCTTATCAGATAAATCAAGAGTAATATTTTCTTGTGGTGGCGGTATGCCGCCAGCAGTAAGCTCGGAAAATATTAAAGCTTTCATTAATGCAGTCAGAAAATAAATAATAATCTGTGTAAATCTTTTTTTCAGAGTAATCAGTGTTCTATTAAAAGCGATGTTTTTATGAAACGAAGAGACTTCTTTAAATACACATCAGCAACTGTCGGTGTTTTAGCTTTTACACCGTTGATGAAAATCCTCGCGGAGGAGTCGGTTAAGAAATATGCCAGCGACCTTGTAACGCTTGGAACGACAGGAATAAAAGTTTCACGACTTGCAATGGGAACCGGTACAAGCGGATTTAGGT
>JBBIII010000019.1:0-28659 GCA_037446575.1 Ignavibacteriales bacterium | reverse complement strand
ACAGGAATAAAAGTTTCACGACTTGCAATGGGAACCGGTACAAGCGGATTTAGGTCTAGTTCAAGACAAACAAGAAATTTAGGATTAAAGGGATTGGCAGGAATGCTAAATGCCGCTTATGATCTTGGCATAAATTTTTGGGATTCGGCAGACTCCTACGGTTCGCATCCGCATCTAAAAGAAGCATTGAAAAGCGTTCCACGCGAAAAAGTTGTTATTCTGACAAAAACTCACGCGACAACCGCAGAAGAGATGAAGTCGGATTTAGATCGCTTTCGAGAAGAAATCGAAACTGATTATATTGATATTATTTTATTGCATTTTATGACAGATTCGAAGTGGATAGAGAAAAAACAAGGAGCGATGGAAGTTTTATCAAAAGCGCGGGAAGATGGAATCGTGCGCGCTTACGGTGTCTCTTGTCATTCACTTGGCGCATTAGAAGCCGCCGCAAATTCCGATTGGGTGCAGATTGATATGGCAAGAATTAATCAAGACGGGATTGATATGGATGCAGAAGTTCCCAAAGTAGTTTCGATTCTAAAAAAGATGCATTCAGATGGCAAGGGAATAATCGGCATGAAAATTTTTGGCGCTGGCAAATTGCGCCACAAAGTAGATGATTGTCTTAAATTTGTTCTCGGGCTTGATTGCGTCGACGCTTTTACAATCGGTCAAGAAAATCAGAATGAGATGCGCGATCTTTTAGAACGAATACCTGCAGTTAGCAGTGAAATTTAAAATAGTAATTATTAACTATACAAAGTAACGTTTATGGAATCAAACACAGAATTAATGCGTCGTCTGTTCGCTAGCGCGATTATGTTTATTGTCTTTTCACTTTTTCATTTTGAAATTCTTGAAGCTCAAGCAATTGAAAAACTACCGCAATTTGAAATCGGTGGCTCCCAAGTCATTAAAATGAATTCCACTATTACAGGTCAAGAATATGTTCTGCATATAAACTTACCTCAGCGATATGGAGACACTAATAGAACTTTTCCTGTTATTTATCTTTTAGATAGCCAGTGGGATTTTCCCCTTATAACATCTATTTATGGAACCCAGTACTATGATGGATTTATGCCGAATGTTATTATTGTAGGAATTACCTGGGGCGGTGAAAATCCAAAATATGACACGCGCCGCGCTTTCGATTTAACACCAACTGATAACGGCAAACCTGCTCAATACGGAAACGCTGAAAAATTTCTTTTGTTCATCAAGAAAGAAGTAATTCCTTTTATAGATTCAAAGTTTCGGACAGATAAAAATAATCGCTCATTAGCCGGTCACTCATTCGGCGGATTATTCACACTCTTTGCTCTCTTAACAGAACCCGATTTATTCAATCAATATATTCCAGGTAGTCCTGCTTGGGCGTGGGATAGAGCATCGTTGTATAAATATTTAGAAAAATTCTCAGAAGCAAAATTAACTCAACCTGTTAAAGTGTATGCTTATATGGGTGAGTATGAAGATGTCGGAGGTTTTGAAAGGTTAATAGAGGCAATACGAAATTGCAAAGTAAAGAATCTCGAATTGGAAGCTCAAATTATTAAAGGCGCCGGTCATGCAGGAACCAAACCGGAAGGATATAATAGAGGATTGCAATATGTTTTTAAGCGGCCATGTGTAAGTATTGAACAGAAAATATTAGAACGTTATGCCGGTGAGTACGAAATTGATTCTAACACAAAAATCAAAATAGTGGCTGAAGACGGCTGGCTTATTGTTTTTCCACAAGAAAATTTTAGCGTTAAACTTTGCGCAACATCGGAAAATGAATTCTATCTATTAGGTTCTTTCTTGAATGCGAGTTTTGCGATAGACAATAAAGGCAAAGTTACAGGGGCTAAAATACAGCAGTATTCAAATGAATTATTTGCAAAAAAGATTAATTAGTTGGTGATACATAGATTATTATAACTAATAACACAGCTAAGGAAGCAATTAAAGGTTTTAATTTTGTAACATCTGATCAATACAACGCAGAAAAGCAAGCGGAACATAGCACAATAATACCGTTCACTCGCAATCTTTTTGATCCGATGGATTTTACTCCTGTTTGTTTTAGCGAAGTCCCGAATATAAAACGAAAAACTACTTACAGTTTCGAGCTTGCTAACGTAGTTCTGTTTTATCCGGTATTCAGCATTATGGAGAAGTTCCTGTCGGCATGGAGAATATCCCGGAAGAAGTAAAAAAGTTGATGAAGGATATACCAGTTGTATGGGATGAAACAAAATTTTTATGCGGTTTTCCCGGCAAAGATGTGGTAATTGCAAGAAGGAAAGGCAATGTTTGGTACATAGCTGGCATCAATGGCGCGAAGGATATGAAAAATATAAAAATTGATCTTGAATTTATACCAAATATTAAACAGCCTTTATTAGTAAGTAATGGCGATGATAATCGTTCCTTTAACTTAATCAATAAAATAAAAATCAAAGACAAGTTGTTAGATATTCAATTAAAATCTGATGATGGATTTCTGTTGCGTGTTGAATTAGAAAAATAACGTTTTGTTCAATATTTGAAAATCTAAAAAAGGAATTTACAATATGCGCAAATTAATAATCTTAATTATTATAATGGTTTTGCTTTATGTAAATGCTTTTTCCCAAAAACTTTATATAAATGAACTTGAATATTTCGAATGCCCCGGTTTTAATATTTTTGTTTTTAGTAACCAATTCAACGGATTATTCTTCGATGAGAAAATTGCAGGGATAGAACTTATACATCATGGTGTTCGGACTGCAACGGGCGGTGCAGTGAGATTATCGCCAACACCGGAACAATGGGATCAAATTCCAGTAGTTGTCGGTAGAAAAGTGGATAGGGAAAGAAATATCATTGAAGTTGATCTTAAGTATGAGCTTTTTAATTTTATCGCAAAAGTTGTTGTTACCGCAAAAGATGGCGGAGCGATTATAAATGTTTTCTTAGATAAACCGCTTCCAAAAGAACTTGAGGGGCAGGCAGGTTTCAATCTAGAATTCCTGCCATCGGCATATTTTGAGAAGGCGTATATTGCTGATGAAAAACCCGGAATATTTCCGATTTATCCTTCAAGTAATATGATTGTAAAGCCGCTTAAGGATAAGATTCCTCAATTCGGAGGTTATACAACATTTGACGATAGAGGAAGAAATGAATTCGTTGAGCCATTGCCTTTTGCATCTGGAAATACGATAGTACTGGCGCCCGAAGACACCGAGCGACGGATTAAGATACAATCATTGGATAATAAGATTATGCTTTATGATGGACGCAATTTAGCGCAGAATGGTTGGTTCGTCGTTAGAAGTCTTATACCCGCTAATAAATCTGGAAAAGTAATAGAATGGAAATTGACCGCTAATACAATACAAAATTGGAAACGTACGCCTGTTATCGGATTTTCTCAGGTAGGTTATCATCCAACGCAAGAAAAGAAAGCGGTAATTGAATTGGATAAAAATGATACTCCATTAAAATATGCGACCCTTTATCAGGTTACATCTGATGGAAAATTAATTGAAAAGTTAAAAGCGAAAGTCAATGTTTGGGGAAAATTTCTCAGATATAACTATGCTATCTTCGATTTTACTTCGATTAAAGACACAGGACTTTTCTTCGTAAAATATGGTACACAGAGAACAGATGTTTTTCCGATCAGTACTAGGGTCTATGAGGACGTTTGGCATAAAACATTAGATATTTGGTTTCCTGTTCAAATGGATCACATGTTTGTGAACGAAGCATATCGTGTATGGCATGGAGAGCCATTCCGCGATGACGCGTTACAAGCGCCCGTAAATATAAGACACTTCGATGGTTATTGGATGGATTCGGTTACATATACAAAGTATAAACCATTTGAACGTATTCCGGGATTAAATGTAGGCGGTTGGTTCGATGCCGGTGATTTCGATATTGAAACTGGTCATCATTGTAAAGTATTATTAAGTCTTTCTGAAACTTGGGAACATTTTGGTTTGAAAAGAGATGAAACTCTTATAGATCAAAAATCACGATACGTCAATATTCATCACCCTGATGGCGTGCCCGATCTTTTACAGCAAATCGAACATGGAACGCTTCAAATAGTCGCTCAACATAAAAACATTGGTCATGCAGTAAGAGGGATTAATTTCCTCAACCTTCATCAATATCATCATCTTGGGGATGCTTCAACAATTACAGATAATTTACCATACAATCCAAATCTAAAACCTTATGAAACTGATGGATTAACAAGCGGAACTCCGGATGATAGATTAGTTTTTACGGCTAAAATCCCTTTTATAAATTATTCATCAATAACTGGACTTGCCGCCGCACACCGTGCATTAAAAGAATATAATCGAGAACTATCTGAAGAAGCAATATTCTACGCTAAACGCGCATGGGATGAAGAACAAAAAAATAAAGTACAGAAGGATACATCAATATTCGCCAGGTTCTTAGGCGGCGCAGAAGCATCAGCGGCGCTTCAATTATATATATCTACAAAGGATGAAAGATTCGCTAAAGCGTTTGATGAATTAATATGGCAACAACTTGATGATGTGAGGGGGTTACAGGTTAATATCTCAACTGCCGCACGCGCTGTACCTTATATGAATCCGCTATACAAGAATAAATTGCGTAGCTACGTAATTAATTACAAAGATCAATTAGAGAAACTAAAGAAACAAAATCCTTATGGTGTTCTTGTTGGAACAAGAGGTTGGGCTGGAAATAGCGAGCTAATTTCTTGGTCTATTAGCAATTATTTCTTGCATAAAGCATATCCTGAAATTATCGGTAAGGAATATGTTTTCAAAGGGCTTAACTATGTGTTTGGGTGTCATCCATATTCTAACATTTCGTTTGTTTCAGGTGTTGGAACGCGTTCAAAGAAAATAACATATGGAATTAACCGCGCTGATTTTTCATTTATTGCCGGTGGAGTTGTGCCTGGTGTTCTTATTTTGAAACCGGATTTTCCAGAGAACAAAGAAGATTGGCCATTTCTATGGGGTGAAAATGAAGTCGTAATAGATATTTGCGCTGAATATATATTTCTAGCAAATGCAGTAAATGAATTATTAAATAAATAAATTTTGAATGATGGCAGATACTTATCTGTAATATGTGTAAGTAATTGCTGTTACGCACAATTATTGTTATTCTGAATAATTACATCTTAAGTATTATTACTTCAGTTCTTAAAATACAGTCTATAGAATATTAATAGGAGTATATTTTTTTCTAAGTAAAAAATGAAGATAAAAATTGTAGTAAATTACCTAATATCTGTTTTTCTAAGCGCTATATTTTTAGTTGGGTGTTCGAAGAAAGATTCAATCATTCAACCATCAGAACAGAAAAATGCCGCAGTAATTGATTTAAACATAACGCATCAATTGATACAAGGATTCGGCGGAGCCAATATAGTACCTTGGCGCCCCGCAATGACTGAAGCAGAAATGGATAAAGCATTTGGCAGGGGAAAAGATCAGCTCGGATTTTCTATATTGCGTATCCGCGTACCTTATCAGGAAAGTGAATTCGCGCTTAATATTCCTATTGCAAAAATGGCTATAGAAAGAGGAGCCAAAGTGATCGCTTCACCCTGGACTCCGCCTGCATGGATGAAGACGAATAATAATATTGTTGGCGGCAGACTTAACGATACTTCTTACAACTCTTACGCAACGCATTTAAAATCATTTGTTGATTATATGGCAAGCAACGATGCTCCTTTGTATGCCGTTTCAATTCAAAATGAACCGGATATCTCAGTTACCTATGAATCTTGCGACTGGAACGCTTCACAAATGCTAAAGTTTGTTAAAGAAAATGCGCCGTCAGTTGGCGCGAGTATTATAGCTCCTGAGTCATATAATTTTAACAAAACAATTTCTGATGCAATATTGAATGATTCTGTTGCTGTAAAGAATATACATATCATAGGCGGACATCTTTACGGTGGCGGACTTGCGCGCTATCCATTAGCTGAAAGCAAAGGCAAAGAAGTTTGGATGACTGAATATTTAGATTTAGATACTTCATGGCCGGCAAATCTCTCAACTGGAAAGCAGATTAATGATTGTATGAATGCTGGGATGAGTGCATATATCTGGTGGTATATAGTAAGATTTTATGGGCCTATTTATGACGATGGAAGTCATCCGAGCACACCCCCTGGCGCTGTGCAGGGTGAAATTTCTAAACGCGGATATGTTATGTCTCAATTCGCAAGATTTATTCGCCCCGGTTATTACAGAGTATATGCTACAACAAATCCGCAACCGAATATCGATATTACTGCTTATAAGAATGGTTCTAAAGTCGTAATAGTTGCAATAAACAGAAATTCTTCATCAATAAATCAATCCTTTGTACTACAAAACGGAAACGCAAGTAAATTTACTCCATATGTAACAACTATCACCAAGAATTGCGCTCAAGAAAATGCTATGATGGTAATAAATAATATATTCACATTTAATTTAGAAGCTTCAAGTATAACCACTTTTGTGTCGGATTAATTATGATAAAAATAAATCGAAACAGTATATTCTGCATATTCCTAATCTTTGGAATTCTTTCGCTATCTAATAGAATCGTTGCGCAGGATTCATCGGCAACAATAAATAAGCTTCGCATTGTTGCTGATATGGTAGTAAATAATTCTACTTTTAAATTCATTGGGAAAGAAAGCGGGAGTAAGTATTCATCTACAAAAGAAGTAGTTATTAAAGAAGATTTGATTCCAGAGAGTCCTTATACAGATTGGAAGTACTGGAATGGCGTTTTGAATCTTGCGATGATGAAATTAGGCAAAGAATTGAATAATCCTACTTATACTCAATTTGCAATAAAAAATGTAGCGTTTAGCTTTGATAATTATAAGTTTTTTGAATCCCGCTATCAAAATCAGGGTAAATGGAATTATCCTTATGCACAACGATTTATTACGGAAGAGTTGGATGACTGCGGAGCAATGGGCGCAAGTGTATTAGAAGTGTACAAGTTGGATAAGCAAGAACGATATTTAGAATACATTAAACATGCGGCAAATCATATAATGAATAAACAATCACGATTAAAAGATGGCACATTTGTACGCTCTTTTCCACATAAATGGACACTATGGGCTGATGACCTTTATATGGGATTGTCTTTTTTGTGTCGTATGGGAGAATTTTCAGGTGATAGAAAATATTTTAATGATGCGGTAAAGCAAGTAATCCACTTTCATAAATATCTGTTCAATGAAACCGCCGGACTTATGCACCATTTCTGGTATTCGGATGTCAATCGAAGAGGTGTTGCACATTGGGGAAGAGCTAACGGCTGGGCAATGTTAGCGCAAGTTGAACTATTAGATAAATTGCCGTTAGATCATCCAAAAAGATATATACTTATCGAACTTCTGCAAAAACATATCTTGGGGATTGCACGCTATCAAAGCTCAACCGGTTTGTGGCATCAACTGCTTGATAAAACAGATTCATATCTCGAAACATCCTGTTCTGCGATCTTCACATATTGTGTTGCTCGCGCAGTTAATAAAGGATATATCGAGCCGCGTTACGCATCAATAGCAATTAGAGGATGGGAAGGGGTGATGAAGAAAATTAATGAGGATGGTAAATTAGAGGGAGTATGCACGGGAACAGTTACCAGCGACGATTTAGTCTATTACTATAATCGTCCTGCTCCGCTAAACGATGTTCACGGAATTGGTTTTATTTTGTTTGCAGGGAGTGAAGTTATGCAGTTAAAAAAAGGGGGGTAATTTTATTTATTAAATGTTTTTATTTTAAAACTTAGTAATTACAAAATTATTTTTTCATTCTTATTCATTTTTCTATCACACTGTGTGATTAGAAAATGATTCTTTTATCAAGAAATATTTTCACTACTTTTCAATTTTATTATTTGCTCTAGAGTATTTTCTAAGATTAATGGGAGACATTCCCATTCGTTTTTTAAAAAATTTGGAGAAATAAAATTGAGATTCAAAACCAGTAATAATAGCAATTTCTTTTATGGATAATGGTGTGTTGATTAGCAAGTCTTTAGCTTTATTTAGTTTTAATTCTAAGAAATATTGTGCTGGTGTTAAGCCGGTATCGAGACGAAACATTTTCCGAAACCATAAATATCCGACATTTAGTTCTTTTGCTAATTTTGTGAAACTAATTTTTTTTCCAATACGGTCAGCCATAATAATCTTTGATTTATTAATTGTCATTTCGAATTCTCTTCCGCCAAAATTTTTAGATCGCTTTATAGCATTTATTTGCGCAATCAGTTGAAATATTAGCGAAGAAATTAATTCTTTGTAACCAACCTTCTTGCATTCGATCAACTCGATAATCCGTTGATAGATAGTGATTATTTCCTCATTGAGTCCTAAGTCAATCACTGAGTTCTCATGCGATAGTATTCCGTTTTCAAGAAATTTAGCAGGTATTGTGCCATTAAAAGATACCCAGTGTTCCTTCCAACCTGTTTCCTGATTAGGTCTATAGCTATGCCATACGCCGGGGAATAAAAAAATTGCACAACCTTCAGATACTTTCTTTTTGCCGATAGTTTTAGTTTCAAAGATTCCTTTCCCACGAGTGATATATAAAATTTGGAACTCAGTTAATATACGTCCCTCCCTCCAATCGAACATATAATCTTTTGGATGTTGTGTCGGCGGGTATTGTGTGTAAGGAGGTATATCGGCGCTTCCGCTACCAGTAACATATATACCCCATTTTTTATCAATTTCGGAAACAACTAAATAATCAAATATAGAAAATTCCGCTCTTATCATTTTAGAACAATCGTATATGTTATAAATAATTATGATGCAAAAAGTACAAATATTTGTTCATTTAGTCTATGTATTTTTTTTTCAATTATGTCAAATTCATCTCATAAGCAAAGAAGTTTTGCTATTCAGTAAAATATTGGAAATGATGACTAATGAAATATACGGTCCATAAAATTCATTTTTAAAGACTTTACTATCTAACAATAACATATAACATTATCAAGGAGCAATTATATGAAGAAGCTGTTACACTTTTCAATTTTGACTTTTGTGATAGTCGTATCTATTACACAAGCTCAACAATTCTCAATTGTAATAGATGCGGAGAAAGACGCTTTCTATGAAACATTAACAGGTCCATCTGATGGTTTTGTTTTTCTTCCTTCAAGATGTCAAGTAATTGGCATAGGTGTAACTCCAACAGATGATGCAGATTGTTCGGGGAAAATCTGGTTTGCGTACGATAATGATTATCTTTATTGCTATGCAGAAGTAATGGATGATATTGTTTTAGCTTCAAATTCACAAAGATTTGAAAATGATTGCTTAGAATTAAAATTAGATCCAAATCCAAATGCCGGCACAGGTGCAGGCACAGCTAACAGCCGTTTGACAGCACTAAGCACCGATGATCCAGGCGTGGTCACTTCAGGTATCGATGATTTGAATGTATCAGGCAACTTGGTAAATGCTACTAGCACAAGATGGAATCCTACTGTTGGTGATTATTCAAGAGGCGTTATTGAAGGTGGATATAAACTTGAATTCCGCATACCTTTTAGTTTTATAAATAGGCCGCAAGATAGTCGGTTTATGATAAGTAGGGAAGTCGGAGCTAAATTTGGTCTTGCAATTAATATTTGCGATAACGATGCAACTGCGCGAGAACACATGCTCCAATGGTCGGCTGGTCACACAAATGATGTTCATACCGATGGCAAATTTCATGGAACAGCAACTTTTCTGGCAAATAATAAGTTAGGACTTACAGCCGTAAGTCCACGCGACCCTAATATTAAAAATGATAGTGCGGATGTGTGGTATACAATAAGTACTACGGCAATAAAAGGCAATCCACTTGTTAATAATTATTTTGAATTATCGAATAACTATCCCAATCCATTTAATCCGAGCACTGTTATCAGTTATCATTTATTAACGGTTAGCAATGTAACGTTGAAAGTTTATGATGTATTAGGCAGAGAAATTGCAACGTTGGCAGATGGCATAAAAGAAGCGGGGCATTACAATGTAACCTTTTCCGCCATAGGCGGATACGCCTCTGGCGGAAATGCTTCACACCTTTCGAGTGGAATTTACATCGCTAGGTTAACTGCAATACCAAAGAATGGACAAATGCCTTTTATACAAAATAGGAAGATGATACTGACAAAGTAATTTCGCTTTTGCAGATCAAAGATGACTGACACTTACCATCGAATTAACATTGTGAAGTGTCAGTCATCTATATATCTATCTCCGACATTACCAAACGATAGATGATAATAAAGTCAAAAAAAGAGTCTCGACCTATATTACAGCTGTTATAAGGAATTCTTAAGGAGATGTCATACACCTTAAGCCCCCTTCCGAAAGTAACAAAGCCAATCTAAAAGACCTTCGGAAAATCATTTTGGCTTGAAAAAGATATCAGACACGCCAAGCTGGGAGGGAGATGCTCTCCCGACCCAACAACAAGAATGTAGAAACGCAATATGAGTAGATGGAAAATATATCCTGATATCAATCTTTATTTTATAACAACAACAATTGTTGAATGGCAGAATGTATTTGTGTCCGATGCATTTTTTGCGGTGATTATTGAGAGTCTAAAATATTGTATTACTCACAAGGGATTGCATTTGCATGGTTACGTTATAATGCCCAATCATGCACATTATATAGTATCTGCTAATCCGGCTGAACGACTATCGGATATTATGCGAGACTTTAACAGATTTACATCACAACAGATAACAGAATTGCTGAAAGAAGCACAAAGGTTAGATATACTGGATATTTTTCACATAGCGGCAGAAGAAGAAAAGCGAGGAAATAAATATAAAGTATGGCAGGAAGGATTTCATCCAATAGCAATTGAGACAGCAGATTTTTTAGAAGAGAAGTTAAATTATTTGCATGACAATCCGGTTAGAAAAGGATTTGTAGAGCAACCGGAGCATTGGAAATATTCCAGCGCAAGGAATTACTTATTGGATGACCATATGATAATTGAAATAGAATGCTTAGAGTAAATTGGGTCGGGAGTCCCGCCTACACTATGTTACGGCGGGCAAGATAACTCCCTCCCAGCAAGTAGGAGAAAAATCAATTTATTTTAAAACAACGAACCGAATGTTAAGTTTATAAAAAAGCCGCCAAAGTTACGAATAAATCCGCCGTACATAACTTCAATTCCATCTGGAAATGGTGCATAGATGTATTTTATACTAATGCCGGTTAAAGAGCCTTTATCGATTCCGAAATATGCGCCAGCTCCAACAAAACCGCCTAAGGTATATTTAAGTTTTCCATACTTTAGACTGGAGAAGAAATCGATTTTTTCTTGCTCGATCCACGAATTATTTCCAAGTTGATACATATAGTATTTTGAATAGGGAGCAACAAAAACCATTGTTGGTCCTAACCCTGCCGTTACATACGGCCTGAAATTATCCATTATGTCTTCGCTGAAAAGCCGGTACTGAATGCTTGCCATCAAAGGCATTAACAATAAACGATTCTTTTTGCCTGGAATTATGCTATAACCATAATAATAGTCATATCGTTCAAACTCGGCATCATCTTTTACATCCGATATTAAAAAATTAATCATTAACGAATAATCATCAAAAATTTCATAACGATAAAAAACTCCAATCCCAAAACCGTTATTAGACATTAGTAAATCTAGCCCCCACGCTTGAATGTTTGGTGAATACCCATGAGGTCTAATTAAATTCGGATTCGCTGGTTTAAAAATTATTGTCGTATCGGTTGCAATAAAATCTTGAGCATTAAGGTCTACAACACATAAAATGTATATAAAATAAAATAAAGTGAAATATTTATGTTTGAAGTAATTCATATAGCTAAAATCCTATAACAGTATTTCAATCTTAAAAATTCCAATAGCATTATTCTACTGTGCGGCAAATATTGCAAATTTCAGATATTTTGTCTCCGGCATTGAAGGAATAATCGGATGATCCGGAGACGCGCCATTGAACTCAAGAAGTTGCAATTTCCGTTTAATTTTTAGCGCCGCTTGCTGAATGGCTTCAATAAACATTGCTTCAGAAATATGGTGCGAACAAGATGATGTTATCAATAAACCGCCGGAGTTTAATAATTTGAGCGCCGCTAAATGTATTTCTCTATAACCGCGTAAAGCCGCTGGTACATTCTTTTTACTTTTTGTGAACGAGGGGGGATCAAGAATGATTGCGTCAAATCTGCTCTCGTTTTCCAAAAATTTCTTCAGCTTTTCAAAAACCTCGCCTACTTCGAATTTTACATCTGCATTATTTAACCTTGCATTTACCCTTGCTTTTAAAATTGCAGATTCAGAAATATCGATTCCATTTACAATTTGTGCTCCTGCGTTTGAAGCATGCAAAGCGAACCCACCTTCATTGCAAAAACAATCGAGCACAGCTCCATCTTTTACATAGCGATTAATTAGTTTTCGGTTCTCCCGTTGGTCAAGGAAAAAGCCGGTTTTTTGCCCTTGCAAAATATCTATCTCATATTTTACAACGTCGTCGTTTATTATTGTAATGCTCGGGTTTCCTCTAAGTATTTTCTTTTCAATAGGTAATCCTTCGAGCGCACGAATTGCTACGTCGTTTCGTGCGACTATTGCCTTCGGATGAAAAATGTTATCAAGAACATCGCATATAATTGGCGTATATAATTCCATGCCAGCTGATAGAACTTGCAGTGAAATAAACTCGTTGTATTTATCAATTATTAAGCCCGGTAAAAAATCTCCTTCACCATGAACGAGTCGATAAGTTTCGGACTTTGGATATAATATTTTCCGTAGTCCGAACGCTTGCTCTATACGCTCTTCAAAAAAGTCGTAATTAATTTCTCTCTGCTCGGCTGTTAAAAGTCTAAAAGCAATAAGTGAATTGGGATGATAAAAACCAACACCTAAAAATTTACCGTCGTATCGGAGTAATTCTACAACTTCTCCGGCTTTCGGATCATTACGTGTTTCCGCTACTTCATTGCTAAATATCCACTGATGCCCTAAAGTGAGACGATGCTCTTCATCTTTCTTCAATATTACTTGTTTTTTCCAGATCATTATGTAATAAATTAGCCAGTTTTTAAAGTAGATGCAAGCGAAGGGGGTAGATGTGAGAATTGGACTTTACATTGAACTAAAAGATAATAAATTGGAATATCAAAGTTTAAAACAATTTGACGTAGGAGTATATGAGAAAAAAAATATTATTACCTGTCGTTATTATTTTTTTAATGCAATCTTGCAATCAATCTTATAATGCAGACGAGCTTGGCGTACTTAATATAATTCTTGTTGATGCTCCTGCTTTTTATCAAAAGGTCAAAATTGATATTGAAACAGTCTCTATTCATAACGCTAATTCTTCTGCCGAAGTGGGTTGGTTTGTAGCAAACAGAGAATCAATCAGAAATATCGATTTGTTGCTTCTGCGTAATGGTAATTATGCTCAACTAGTTTTGAGTAAAGTGCCTATAGGTAAATATGATAAAATTAAACTTCAATTTGGACCATGCTCTATAACTAATAATGGAACTACGGTTCTGTTTGAACAAAATAATGTCCTTCAAAATGGATTTATTCAAGATTGTAGTTTCGAGATTTCTCCGACAAAGCATTGTGAATTGGCTTTTGATATTGATGTATATAAATCGGTTAGTAAAACTGGAATGTTATATTATTTTAATCCAAAGTTTCGGGTTCAGGATGTAAGCTTAACTGGATGGATAAAAGGAACAGTTGTTAATTCAAGTAGAAATTCTGTATATGCAATTATTTCAACAACGATACTTGGAGATACTGTGAGAACGATAAATGACACTTTATTTGGAGGTGAATTTCTTTTATCAGGAATTCCAGCTAATACTTACAGCATAATGGTCGCCCCATTCAATGAATCTTCGTATCAAAAAGTTGTTATTGATTCTGTTATTGTAAAACCAAAAGAAATAAAGAATATTGGGGAAGTAGTTTTACCATAATTGATTTATAATGGGCGGCTAATTTGAATTTTACCTGTTGTGCCAATTAAAAAGGATAAGTATATTTTATTATAATATCCGATTATAAAGCGACTTATTATTTGATAGACGCTTTATTCTATTTGTATAAACGACAAGGTGAGATACTTGAAGCATCTGAAATGTATTGTTTTTGACATGGATGGGACGTTAACAGAGACGAATCAACTTATTTATGATTCGTTTAATTATATTGCGAAAAAGTATTCAGGTAAAACCTATTCTATTCCGGAAATTCATGCTATGTTTGGTCCGCCTGAGGAGGAAGCTTTGTTGGCGATTGTGAATGAGGAAAAGATAGATGAAGTAATGAAAGAGTATTTAGATTTTTATCACTCCAATCATTCTCGATTAGCGCGGTTATATCCCGGCATCGAAAAAATCCTGAGCTATACAAAAGAACGTGCGAGAAAACTTGCATTATTCACAGGTAAAGGCATTCATACAACGGAAATTACGCTTGAAGAATTTCACATTAAAAAATATTTTGATTTGATTATTACAGGAAACGACGTTGTTAATAGAAAACCATCGGCTGAGGGTTTGCACAAGATTATGGATTATTTTTCACTGCAACCAGACGAAGTTTTGATGGTGGGAGATGCGGTCTCAGATATTAAAGCTTCACACGATGCCGGCATAAATATTGCCGCTGTTATTTGGGATTCATATTCTAAAGATGATGTTTTACGAATGGAAACAGATTTTGTGTTTTATAACATTGAAGAATTTTACGAATGGTTGAGGAAACAATTTGATTAAATTATATGTAGCTAACATTGCTTGGATTTTATTTTTTTGCAGTATATCTGCATCGAAGCTATTTTCGCAAATAATATATTCAGAGCGAATAAAAGGAATAAGAGTAGAGGGAATTGCTGAAGCAAAATTCCCTGTTGTGCTTTTAGAAGCTCAACCGTTAACAATTTATTTTGATGTCGATAACGCATATCCCGAAAATTTCTTTGTTAAGTTAGTGCATTGCGATCGGGATTGGAACGTTACACAATCAGCTTTTATAAACGATGAATTTAGAAATTATTCCAGAACTCAAATACCTTATGAAAAAGCCCCTATTGGAGTTTTGAATTATAGTTGGACATATTCGTTGCGAATTCCAAATCCGTCTCCATCGGCTGTGCCGGGTATGATAGATTTTGCAAGTTTAAAGTATTCTGGCAATTACAAGTTTGAGATATGGGATAACAACAAAAAAGAATTGCTTGGCGAAGGAAAATTTTTTGCCGCTGAAAGAATTTCAGATTCTGGTTTAGCTATATTTAATCGTTATTTGCCATCTGAAAATTCACCAATAAATCAAGTGAACAAGTTAACGCTATCGTTTAATGTATTAGAGTTAAGCAAAAACAATGATTTGCCGCTTATTCCTAATTTAATAAAGACAGTGTACATTTTTAAGAATCGCCAAATTGAGCCCCCCCATAAAATAGAGATTGAAGATGATAATCCAAACACATATATCGAAGGTTGGGGTACAAGAAAACTCAAATTTGTTATCGATAATCTTTTACCCGGTAATAGTTACAGGCGATTAGATATTAGCAGTATAGATTTTTATCCGCCTAATAAAATATTAAAAAGACGCGATGGAGTTGACTTAAGCAGATGGATGCAAATTGGAAGCGATGATTATAACGGTTCGTCAACACTTATACATGGCAACCGTTATGCCGACTATGTGCAATTTCAATTTGAACTTGTGCGGCCAGAAGAAAATACAAATGATGTGATTTATGTTGTAGGCGATTTTAATAACTGGAAAATTGATGAAAAATGGCGTTTGAAATACAATCCAAACAATAAACATTACGAGCTATTGGCATCGCTAAGACGCGGAGCTTATGATTATCAATACGTTTTTAACGGAAATGATTGGATCGCGTTAGAAGGCAATGATTGGCGTACAAATAATGTTTATACAGCTTTGCTATATTATCACGATACAAGTTTAGGCGGTTACGATAGGATATTGCTTGCCGTGCAGAAAAAAAGTTTAGGTGGAATAAAACCAACTTCATATTAGAAAGGAAATTAAATGGAACCGCTAAAAGTTGGCATAATCGGTGTTGGGCATTTGGGAAGTCTTCATTTAAAAATGTACTCGCAAATTTCATCTGCTCGACTGATCGGAGTTCATGATATTGATAAAATGAAAGCGGAAAAAATTGCAGAAGAATTTAAAATAAAATCATTTGCGAGTATAGATGAATTATTGACAGAGGTAGATGCGGTAAGCGTAGCAACTGTTACACAAGCCCATTACGATGTTGCAAAGCAGGTTCTAATGCGCGGAGTGCATCTGTTAATTGAAAAACCAATTACGGCTTCCATTGAACAGGCGAGAGAATTAGTAGAACAAGCCGCCGGAAAAGGGTTGAAACTTCAAGTCGGTCATATAGAAAGATTTAATCCAGCTATACTTGCTTTAGAACCTTATAATCTAAATCCGTTATTCATCGAATCGCACCGATTAGCGCAGTTCAATCCGCGTGGTTCGGATGTGGCGGTTGTATTAGATCTAATGATTCATGATATCGATCTGATACTAAGCTTGGTTAAATCGAAAGTTGTACGCATTGACGCAAACGGCGTCGCCGTTATTTCCGATACGCCAGATATCGCGAATGCTCGGCTTCAATTCGAAAATGGTTGTGTTGCAAATGTAACTGCAAGCCGGATATCTCAAAATAAAATGCGCAAAATGCGGTTGTTTCAGCATGATGCATATATTTCGATTGACTTTGCGCAGGGTTTAGCGGAAGTCTTTCGTATAGTTGATGAAAACACGCCAAATGTTAAACCAACTATGATGCTTGGCAAAATAGATGAAGGACAGAATAAAAGAGTGATAGTGTATGAACAACCTGAAATTAAAGAAGTGAACGCGCTTAAATATGAACTAGAACAATTTTTGAAATCAATTCGTAATGACACCGATCCGCCAGTTACTGGCGCCGACGGTTTGCATGCTTTGGAAGTAGCGCAGGAAATATTGGAGAAAATTCAATCCCAAAAAATCGTATCTGTAAAGTGATCAAGAAGATTGAAATAAAAGAAGCAGTTTTAAAACAAATCGGAGCTGTTGCTGATGCGAAGAAAATAGAGACTTATGTTGTTGGCGGGCATGTTAGGGATTTTTTACTCGGCAAGGAGGTCAAAGATACTGATGTACTCGTTATAGGCGATGGAATTGAATTTGCTAAAATAATTGCAAAAGAACTCGGAAAGACAAATCTTGTTTTATTCGAAAATTTTGGCACGGCAATGCTTCCTTTGGAAGATAGAAAAATAGAATTTGTCGGAGCGCGTAAAGAAAGCTACAAAAAAAATTCGCGCAAGCCGAAAGTTGAATTCGGCGCTTTTGAAGATGATATGATGAGGCGCGATTTTACTGTGAATGCGCTCGCGGCAAGTTTGAATAAAAATTCGTTTGGCGAAATAATCGATTTATTTAATGGAAGAGAAGATCTAAAAAAGAAAATTCTCCGCACTCCGCTCGAACCCGCGTCTACTTTTAATGATGATCCGCTACGAATTATGCGCGCCGCAAGATTTGCTTCTCAGCTTTCATTTGAAATCGAGCCAAAAGTATTCGAAGCGATGAAAATAATGGCTGAACGCTTAAAAATTGTTTCGCAAGAACGAATAACAGATGAATTCCTTAAAATTATTTCGAGTCCTAAACCTTCCATCGGACTTCAAATTATGTATGATTCGGGCGTAATGAATGTAGTTTTTCCGGAAGTTGCTCAAATGGCTGGTGTAGAACAAAAGAATGATTATCACCATAAAGATGTATTTCGTCATACGTTGCAAGTTGTAGATCAGATATCTGCTATTTCTGACAATTTATGGCTAAGAATGGCGGCGCTTCTACATGATATTGCAAAACCAAAGACTAAAAATTTTAATCCAGAAACAGGGTGGACATTCTACGGGCATGAAGAAATTGGCGCTCGTATGGTTAAAAATATTTTTAAAAGAATGCGCCTCCCAATGGAAAATATATCTTATGTAGAGAAATTGATTCGTCTTCATCTCCGCCCGCAGGCATTAGTGGATAATGGCGTTACAGATTCCGCCATCCGCCGATTGTTGTTTGAAGCCGGCAACGATATTGACGATCTTATGGCGTTGTGCAAAGCGGATATTACCTCTAAAAACCAAAAACTTATTAAACAATTTCATAACAATTATGAAGTTGTAATTAAGAAGTTGAAAGAGGTGGAAGAGAAAGATCGACTCCGGAATTGGCAGCCGCCGTTACGTGGCGAAGAAATTATGCAGGTGTGCGGATTGGCAGAAGGACCGATGGTAGGCGTTCTGAAAGATAAAATAACGGATGCAATTTTGGATGGTATAATACCAAATGACCATGATGCGGCGTTTCAATATCTTCTATCCATAAAAGATGAAGTGATGAGTAAGCCGCCCGTAAAGAAGAGGCGTCTTTCATAGAATTGATAATGAGGCTTGCCAACAATAAATTGTTATATCGCATTCAATCGTCGGAGTTAATAACGCATCATTTATAAATGACACGGTTTGATATTATAAAATCAACAGAATTATTTGCATTTTGGGGATAATTAATTTCAAAGTCTTAAACAATATGTTAAGAAGACAAAGCGTTTTGATATTGATTACTACTTTTGGATTATTTACGCCTGCATATGCGCACGATCCCGAAGGAATGGGACGTTTAGTAGTAACAGCTTTTATTGTGTCGCTAATTTGTACAATCTGTTTTTGGGTTTTAGCAAAGAAGTTCGTTGCAAGAAAATCGGAAGGAAAAAATAAGGCGATTAAAGTCGTTTGGCTAACCATTTCTATTTTAGCTTCTTTCGGAGTATTAGGGCTGTTATGGTTTTTGTTATTCATTCCAATTGGAAAATTATCGGAATACTACGAAACTGAATTTTTTTTGAGGCGCGGTTTTCTTGTCTCCTTAATTTGTGCTTTAGCCTTTTTATTTTTTTCGATCAAGTTTCTTTTAAAAAAGACAATAGATAAAAGAAAAATAATTGTTTATTTATTTTTAGCGGTTTTATTTTCTTGTTGTATAGCGCTATTTGCATATCCTCGGTATACATTTTTTAATAAAATATACACTTCACCATTAGTTATAGAATTTTATGATGGCTCACAGGTGCGAGTCAAAAGAGAGTACTCGAAGTTCAGATACATTCTTATTTTCCCATTTGGAAAAGAAGAGAAAGAAATTTTTCGATGGGTTAAGAATGGAAAAACATTTATACGAGAAACATGGTTTTATCCGATAATTATTAATGAGTTTAATGGAAATTTGTATTTAGTTGAAATAGATTTTGGCGTAACAGAATACGGACGGTGGGATTTCAGCAAACTCTCATCTTTTAAATTTTTCAAATATGTTGGAGACTCATGGAAGGAAATAAAAAGCGCTGAATTTCCCAGAACAATCGCTATACAAAACATGGATAGTTATCAAAAAGATATTTATACGATTGAAAAAATTAATCCCAAAGATTTTAATTTTAGACATTCATATACTGGAATATTATGGATTCATCTTGAAACAGGTAAGTTTGGCAACTATAACGAAAGTAAAAGACGCGTGGGAAAGCTACATAATTATGATGAAAAATTATTTTCTGATTTTATAAGAAAACATATGATAAAGTAATCGGCATAAAATCAGAATGGAAGCGTCGGTTTATTGGAAAAGTTTTATTTGAATGAAGAAATTGCCTCATCCGGACATAAATACGGAAGGGGTAGTTTCTTTGAAAATTCTTTTAACTCGTATATGGTAGAATCATAATTAATATAGGAGATACTATGCAAATAATTAAATTACTTATACTTGTGATTGTAATGGGATTATTAGAAAATGAAAGAGCATTAGCTCAGATACCTGCCAAGGGGGCTGATTTCCCGTCGATGGCAAACTTGCGTTGGGGAATGAGTATGAAGGAAGCGCGCGATTCAATAGGCGTGAAAAGAGAAATAAAAAAAACAACATCTTCGGCATTATCTTATGAAGACACAATATTGAATACCAAAGCAATAATTACACTGAAGTTTATAGAAAAAAGCTCCGACCTAATATTAAATTTTATTGATGTGGCATTTGCCCAACCAAACATTGAATTATTGCATTTAGTAGAAAGATATCTTAATAATCGATACGGCATTAAATATGAAACTAAAAAAGAGAAGAAATCAAAATTGTTTTTCACTATTGAAGCGGAATTTAGACGTTGGCAGCTTGGTAATGAATATGTTGGATTGGTATTCTTTTATCGGGGGAAAGAATTTTTAGGTATAAACCTTACCTACCTTTTATCTGAACTTCAATGATAATATAACTCTATCAAATTTATAGGTAATGGATATGCAGAGCTACTTATTATTCTTTACAATGCCGAGAAAGTTTTTTGAAAATCTAAAACCAAAGCCTCAGTGGAGTGTTTCGTTTATTATTGTTGTACTTGGGCTAATATTTAATAATTGGTTTAATAGTTGTTGGAGAACCCAGTCCTTTTCTTTCAATATTAATATATTCATTATGACTACTATTTCAATAACGATTTTAATTTTTATTTCTTGGTCTTTTATTTCGACATTTTTATATTGTGCTATTCATTTATTAAAAATATTTGAATTATATACCCTATACTAAGATTGCATGAATAGTAATAGTGTTAAAGGATTGAGTGCCTCATCTTGAAGTTTGTGATGAAATTTTAAAATCAAAGTATTGGTTAAAAATTTTCATATATTTATACTGATTTTATCAACTGATTTCAGATACGCTTCCAAGACTTAAACTTTTTAGTCAACAAAATGCAACTTTAGGAATGAAAAAACGTTTATTAACTGTAGTTTTTAAAAAATTCAAACTGTTGAATGATTGGAGAGTTAGAATGAAGAAATTGCTTATTTTAGTGCTAATTACGGCGACCTTTTGTAATGCTCAAACACATAATAGTTCCCCAAAAACGTTGACTTTGGGTGAAGCAATAAAAATTGCAATGGAGCGGAATTTAAACATACAGCAAGCAGTAAATAACCTTGACGCCGCGCAGAGCGGAGTTTTATCGGCTTATGGTTCGTATATGCCTTCTATCTCTGCTGGAGGCAACTATTCAAACAGAGATATTGAAACAAAGACGGGGCTTGGTTCAATAAAAACATCAAGCCATGGGTATAGCGCGGATCTCTCAGCTAATTTAACTCTTTTCGATGGACTTTCACGTGAAGCGCAATTTAGTAAAGCGAAATCCAATAAGGTAATTGCCGATCAACAATATGAACGCACAAAACAAGCCATTCTTTATCAAGTTCAAGCGCTATATTTGACCGTTCTAAGAAATGAGCAACTCGTTAAGGTTAGCGAAGAAAATTTAAAACGCGACAAGAAGCAACTTGAAAGAATAATGGAATCAAATCGTGTTGGCGCGCTTTCAATAAGCGATGTATATCGTCAGCAATCGGCGGTAGCGTTTGACGAAGTAAATTTAATTAACGCGCAAAATACTTATGATAAATCAAAAGCAGATCTGATTTCGCTAATCGGTCTTGACGTTATGGAAGATTATGTGATTGCTGACGCGGGCATATCTCCTGATATTGACTCGACGGAATTAGCGTCAGCCGCGCAAAAATTCTCTGAGTTTATTGAAATGCGAAGACGTGCTCTGAATGCAAGACCCGATTATTTAGGCGCTATGGAAAGTATGAAAAATGCAGGATATAGCGTTACATCTGCATGGAGCAGATATTTTCCAACTTTAAACGCATCGGCGGGTTATTCGATGGGTGGAAGCGCTTTGAACAATATCACGGATACAAAAACAACAACCTTAGGTTTAAGTCTGCGTTGGACGTTGTTTGACGGATTTTTAACAAATCAAAATATTCAAACAGCAAAAGTGCAGGAAAGAAACGCAGAATTAAATCTATATCAAACTGAACGCAACGTAAGTGTAGATGTAAAGAAAGCGCTTCTCGATCTCGAAGCGGCGCGAAAACAGTACGAAGCAAGCACTAAAAGTTTGATGTCTGCTACACAAGATTACAGAGTTGCAGAAGAAAAATATAATCTTGGCGCAGGAACATTAATTGACCTGCAAACTGCAAATGCGAATCTTGTTAACGCTCAAGCGACTAAAATTAACGCAACTTATGGCTATATCACCGCTAAACGCAATCTTGAATACGTTATTGGCGAGCGCAATTATTAATAAAAATCTAAAGGAATACTAAGGAGTAGAAAATGGCGAATGGGAATGGCAGGAAGAAGAGAAAAAAGATTATAATAATTAGTATAATTGGTGTTGTAGTAATTGGTTTGGCTGTTTTGGTTTTTCTTGGAAGCCGTAGGGAAACAATTATTACAGTCCAGACCGAAAAAATTCAGCGACGAACTATTACGCAAATCGTATCAGCAACTGGAAAGATACAACCGGAAACAAAAGTAAAAATCAACGCTGAAGTCAGCGGTGAAATTATTGAATTAGCTGTCCGCGAAGGGCAACGGGTGCGTAAAGGGCAATTACTTGTCAGAATAAAACCCGATGCGTATCAGGCGCAATTTGAACGTGCGCAGGCAAACGTTGCTATGGCGGATGCAAATTTATCAAAAGCTGAAGCAGAATTTAAACGCATCTCTGGTTTATATGAAAAGAAACTTGTGGCGGAATCAGATATGGATATTTCTAGAGCAAGCTATAAGGCGGCAAAGGCGACTTTTGATCAGGCGCAAGCTTCTCTGAAAGAATCGCGAGAAACTTTAGCTAAAACTACAATATATTCTCCGATGGATGGAGTGGTAAGTCAGTTAATTTCTGAAATCGGAGAGCGTGTAAGCGGCAGTACGTTTATGCAGGGGACTGAAATAATGACTATCGCAGATTTATCCCGAATGGAAGCGCGTGTTGATGTTGGCGAAAATGATGTGGTGATGGTGAGTAAAGGCGATACAGCGCGTATTGAAGTAGATTCATATAAAGACCGTAAATTTGTAGGAATAGTAACTCAAATTGCAAACACGGCAAAATCAACAGGACTTGGAACGCAGGATGCTGTAACCAATTTTGAAGTACGCATTCTTATAAATACGCCAGAGGGTGTTCAATTTCGCCCGGGTATGTCTATGTCGGCAGATATTGAGACTGAAACAAAACAAAATGTATTATCGACACCTATCCAATGTGTAACCGTACGGGCGCCTAAAAAAGATAAAACTGAGGAACCAAAAGAGGGAGAAGCGCAGTTAATTACAAGTAAGAAGAAAGAAGACGAGAAGTTGGAAGAGGTCGTTTTTGTTGTTAAAGAAGGCGTTGCTAAAACTGTAACTGTAAAACGCGGAATTAGCAATGACACTTATGTTGAATTAATAGGCGAAGGACTTGAAGAGTTAGAAGTTGTAACAGGTCCATTCAAGGCGATCAATCGGGATTTAGAAGTGGATTCAAAAGTTAAGATTGATAATAAAAAAGAGCGAAGAACCGGCGCAAGCGCTGATGTGGATAAGAAGTAGTTGGAAGTAAGAAGTAAGAAGTGAGAAGTAAGAATTAAGAAGTGGGAAGTAAGCATAAGAAGGAAAGATTGAATTCATAGATGAAAAGAATGCGAGTTTTAAATTTGTTATTAATGATATTCGGATTAATTCTTATTGGGAATGCTCAGACGATATCCGAAGCTGAAGTATTAGCCCGAAATGGGAAATTCAAGGAAGCACAGAACATTTATGAAGAAATAATAAAGCATGATGATAAAAATGCAGAAGCACACAGCAAACTCGGGATGCTATTTCTAAATCGGCGCAATCCTGATTATGATATCGAGAAAGCCGTTGATGAAACTGAAAAAGCTATAGAATTAAATCCCAATAATGCGGAGCTTCAATATAACTATGGCGCTGCGCTTGGAATAAAAACTCAAAACGCCGGGGCGTTTAAGCAAGCGTTTCTTGCACCTAAAATAAAAAATGCATTTAAGCGTGCAGTCGAACTCGACCCAAAGTATGTTCTAGCGCGCATCGGGTTGGCGCAATTTTATATGATGGCGCCTGGAATTGTAGGCGGCGATGAAGATGAAGCATGGAAGCATATTGATGAAGCAATAAAATATGATGAACTGCAGGGGAGAACTGTCAAAGCTAATTTTCTTGCCAGAAAAAAGAAAATTGATGAAGCTGAAAAGGAGTACAAAGCACTCGTTGTTAATAAACCCCAGGATTGGCGGGTATGGCATCGGTACGGATATTTCTGCTTCCGCCTCGAACGTTATGACGACGCGATAGAGCATTTTAAAAAATATATCGAACTGCGACCCGATACAGCGGATTCTTATCAAAGTCTCGCGGAAGCACAGCTTAAAAAAGGTGAAGTCGATAAAGCGATGGCGAATCTAAATAAATCATTAAGTTTAGATAAAGATTTTGTACCGGCAATAATTTCTTTAGGGGATGCTTATCAAGCAAAAGGACAAAAGAAAGAAGCAAAAGAGACTTTTCAGCGTGCAGTTTTGATTACGCAAAATGAATATTATAAAAAACAAGCTGAGAAAAAATTGAAAGAAGTGGAGTAAATGGAAGGAATTGGAATATGTCCACGATAATTAAATTCACAAATATCACAAAATATTATCAAGTCGGCGAAGAGAAGGTTCATGCTCTTGATGGCGTAACAGTTACAATCGAAAAAAATGAATATGTTGCGATTATGGGACCATCGGGTTCTGGCAAGTCTACAATGATGAATATAATCGGATGTTTAGATACTCCTACATCAGGATTATATGAATTAAATAGCATAAATGTCAGCGAGATGAATGATAACGAACTTGCAAAAGTGCGGAACAAAGAAATCGGATTTGTTTTTCAAACATTTAATTTGTTAGCAAGATCAAATGTACTGCACAATGTTGAACTTCCCCTTATTTATGGAGGTATAAGTTCGTCAGAAAGAAAAAAAATGGCTTTGTCTGCAATTGAAAGGGTCGGTTTGACAGATCGTATGCATCATAAGCCGAATGAATTATCAGGCGGTCAACGTCAAAGAGTTGCTATTGCACGAGCTTTGGTAACGCATCCTTCAATTCTACTTGCAGATGAGCCAACAGGCAATTTAGACACGAAAACTGGCGAAGAGATAATGCAATTGTTCGATACACTCCATAGAGAAGGCAATACAATAATACTTGTTACACACGAAGAAGATATCGCTCGGCATGCTCATCGAAGAATTCGTCTTAGAGACGGAAAGATCGAAAATGACGAATTAGTTAAAAATAAAAAAGAGATCAGCAGACCAACAACCGTGATGGCGTAATATGAAATTTGTATTTGATGAATTTACAGAAGGAATGCGAATAGCTTTTACAGCTATCAGAGCGAATATTATGCGCTCGGTTCTTACTATGTTAGGTATCATTATCGGTATAGTCTCTGTTACGTTAATGGGAACTGCTATCGAGGGATTGAATCGCGCATTTAATAAAAGCATAGCGGCAATCGGTGCTGATGTATTGTACATACAAAAATGGCCTTGGGGGGGAGGACATGATTGGTGGAAGATTAGAAATCGTAAGGATATTCGGATTGTTCACGCAAAGGCAATAGAAAAACAATCGCAAACTGTGCGCGCCATGACACCGATCGCAGGCACGCGAAGGAATGTTAAATATGGTCAGAAAGTTGTAGAGAGTATAATTATAATTGGAACCAACGCTGATTTTACGGAAACGGTCGGTTCGAATATAGCATTCGGAAGATATTTTACAAATATAGAAGCTGAAGGAGGAAGACCCGTGTGTGTCATCGGCTCAGAAGTAGCGGCAAATTTATTTCCGAATGAAACTCCACTCAACAAAACAATTAAAGCTGGCGGTTATGCTTATAAAGTAGTTGGTGTGTTTGAGAAGCAAGGAAGCTTGCTCGGTATGGAGAGTCTTGACAATCGAATTTATGTGCCTATTAACAGGTTCTTTGATCAATTTATGAGTTTTCGCGGTGGGATTCAGATATGGACGCGAGCAAAATCTCTTAGCGAAATTGATGAGACGAAAGAAGAAGTACGCGGAATATTACGCAAAGCCCGCAACCTTAAACCGAAGGAAGAAGATGACTTTGCTATTAATCAGCAAGAAATTCTTGTTCAAACCTTTAATCAAATCGGAGGTGTGATTGCGGCGGTAGGATTATTTATAACCGGATTATCTTTATTCGTTGGCGGTATCGGGATTATGAATATAATGTTCGTGTCTGTTACAGAGCGAACGAAAGAAATTGGAATTCGGAAAGCAATAGGTGCGCCGCGTAGAACTATACTGATGCAATTTCTAATAGAATCAGCCGCTCTATGTTTAATTGGTGGATTGATAGGAATAGCTATTGCATTTCCGCTTAGTTTAATAATTGATACAGTCTTGCCAACGGCAATGCCTTTGAGTGTAGTCGGTATTGCACTTTTAGTCTCTATTTTTGTTGGAATTGTGTCTGGATTTTTGCCAGCTTACAGGGCATCGCGAATGGATCCAGTTGACGCGTTAAGGTACGAGTAGCGTGGGAATTGGTGGTTAATAGATAGTCATTGGTAATTAGTCACTTGTCATTGGATTAAAATGGCGCTTGAATTGAATGAATTAGATGTCTACAATTTATCTGCTTCTTTATCTGATGATTTATGGAGTATTGTAAATAATTGGGATAAATTTTCAAAAGATACTGTCGGTAAACAATTAGTCAGATCAGTTGATTCGATTTCGGCAAATATTAGTGAAGGTTACGGAAGATATGCTCATAAAGAGAATATTGTCTTCTGTTATTATGCTCGTGGTTCACTTATCGAAACTCGGAATTGGCTCGATCGTGCACTGCAGCGAAAACTTATAGATCGTAAAAGTCATGATGATTTTATTGAGAGAATAAAAATCCTTGCAAAGAAACTAAATGCCTATATCAGTGCGATCAAAAAACAAATTAGTAAAATCAAATAAACAAATGACCAGTTACTGATAACAAGTGACCAAACATGAAATTCTCAGAAATATTAAAAATGTCATTGAATGCGCTTCGTGCGAATAAACTTCGCTCAGCGCTTACCTTACTTGGAATAATTGTTGGCGTTTTCTCTATCATTGCGGTTATGACGGCTGTTCAAGTTTTGCAAAACAGCATAGAGAGCGGTTTGAGCAATCTTGGTTCGCACACATTCCAAATTCAAAAGCAACCTGTAATGGCGAGTCAAAAGGAATGGGAGAAAGCGCGAAAGAGGAAGGATATTTCTTACGAACAAGCGAAAGTTATAAAGGAACGCCTCACGCTCGCAAAATATGTCGGTATTGAAGCATGGAAATGGGGGCAAGTTATTCAATTCGGTTCTCTTAAAACAAATCCGAATGTCTCAGTCGGTGGCGAAGAACCTGAAGGAATTCTTACGAATAATTGGACAATAAAAGAGGGGCGCACAATAACTGACGATGATCTAAATTACAGTAGGATGGTAGCTATTCTTGGCTCTGATGTGGTGAAGAAATTGTTTCCAGCAGGCGGAGCTATTGGTAGTACAATTCGAGTTGGCGAGCAACGTTATACTGTCATCGGAACGTTTGAACCAAAGGGAGCCGCTTTAGGAGGAGATGCAGATAATAGAGTTGTAATCCCTTTAAGCGTTTTTCTTGAGCAATATGGAAAAGTACATCGAAGTTTGCACATTATGGTGAAAGCTAAAAGTCCTGAAGTTTATGATGATTGTGTTGAAGAAGCGAGAATGTTATTGCGGACAATTCGTAAGGTCCCGCCCGGCGCAGAAGATGACTTTACGATATTCTCAAATGATTCGCTCATTTCAACTTTCAACGAATTCACTTTATATGTAAAATTAGGTGTCGGATTTATGAGTTTCATAGCATTGTTAGCGGCTGGTGTTGGAATTATGAACATTATGCTTGTTTCGGTAACAGAACGGACTAAAGAGATTGGTATACGAAAAGCGATCGGAGCGCGGCGCGCAAATATTCTATCTCAATTTATTACCGAGGCGGTTGTGTTATGCCAAATTGGAGGCATAATTGGAATATTAGTTGGCGTATTAGGCGGCAACCTGACAGCGCTTGCGTTCGAATTTCCAGCAGTCTTTCCATTCGAATGGGCGTTAATTGGATTTGCTGTTACTACTGTTGTTGGCGTTGTATTTGGTGTCTATCCGGCATGGAAAGCGGCAAATCTCGACCCGATCGAATCACTGCGATACGAATAGTCGAGTAGATGTCTGACACCTATCGTAAGCTTAGCATAGTTGGTGTCTGACATCTAGCTGTGAAGGAGTTGTACTCCTGAACAAATTTAGTGTAACTCTCTTCCAGCTAAATTTTCTTGACATTAAGTAAAGCCAATAGTAACTTTCTACCAGCTGATATTCAAGATAATAATCAAATAAAATCTAATCTGTGGAGGTATTTATGACTGCTCTTGCAGATGTGAAGAACAAGCAGATAGTGTATTTAAGGTGGAGGAGTGCTGTACAACAAAGTTGGTTATGTTTGATTTTATTATTTGCTATAAC
>JBBIII010000018.1:32465-35288 GCA_037446575.1 Ignavibacteriales bacterium | reverse complement strand
GCGAATGCGTGAATTATAAATCTCTTCTATCTTTTTCATAATCGAATCATTAATGGGTGAAAAATTAGCAGATGCGACATTTTCCTCAACTTGCTTCGGATTTTTGGCTCCTGGAATTGCACAGGTTACTGCTTCATTCATCAAAATCCATCTAAGCGCAAATTGTGTCATAGTCATTCCAGCAGGAACTAAATGCCGCAGTTGTTCAACAACTTCTAAAGCTAAATTATAATCTACGCCCGAAAAAGTTTCGCCCCTATCAAATGCTTCCCCATTTCTATTGAACGATCTATGATCATCTTTTTCAAATGTTGACTGCTTGGTCATTTTCCCTGTTAACATTCCAGAAGAAAGCGGAAGGCGGGCAAGAATACCGACTTTTTTTCTCTGCGCTTCTTTAAAGAATAAATCAGCAGGACGCTGGCGAAATATGTTATAAATGATTTGAACCGATTGAACATTCGGATATTCAATTGCTTTTAATGCTTCTTCAACTTTTTCTACGCTTACTCCATAATATCTAATTTTACCAATTTGTACCAGGTCATCTAAAATTCCAAAAACTTCCGGCATATAATATACAACCGTAGGCGGACAATGGAGCTGAAGCAAGTCAATTGTATCGGTGTTTAGATTCTTCAGACTACATTCAATAAATTCTGTAAGATTTTTCCTGTTATAACCGCCTGCAATGTGCGGATTTAATTTTCTTCCGGCTTTAGTTGCAATATAGAAATTCTCTTTTCGTTCATGTCTTAATTGAGCTAAAAGCCGCTCACTCCTTCCATCTCCATAAACATCCGCAGTATCGAAAAAGTTAACGCCCATATCCAAAGCTTTGCGAAGCGCAGCAAGAGAATCGCTATCGCTCACAGTTCCCCATAAGCTTCCTATTGCCCAAGCCCCAAAGCTGATGGCTGATATGTTCCAACCAGTTTTTCCAAGCGTGCGATATTCCATTTGTTCTATCCTAAAGAAAATGCAATTATATATTTCTTATTTAGGCGATTGATTAACTAACAGCCAATATAAGCCAAGATGACTCATTGCTTCGACAAAAGTATTGAAGTCGACCGGTTTCACTACGTAGCTGTTCGCGCCGTACTCATAAGCTTTCTTAATATCCGGATCTTGTTTGGATGAAGTAACCATTACTACAGGAATTTTTTTTGTTCTATCGTCCGACTTGATCGCTTTTAAAGCCTCCAATCCATTCACTTTCGGAAGTTTCAAATCGAGCAATATAACTTTAGGAGTGTTGGAGATTTCTCTATCTGCATATTTTCCACGACAAAAAACAAAATCAAGCGCTTCAGCTCCATCCTCAAGCACAATAAGGCGGTTAGTTATGTTATGCTTTTTAAGCGCGCGTATAGTCAATTCCGTATCGCGCGGATTGTCTTCAACAAGCAAAATATCTACGATATTTTGGTTATTCATTTTCTTCTCCTTTCTCTGACACAGTAAAATAAAATGTTGCGCCTTTGTTTATATTGCCTTCCGCCCATACTCTGCCTTTATGATGAGTGATCAGACGTTTCACAATCGCTAATCCGACTCCTGTTCCTTCAAAATCATTCACGCTATGAAGTCTCTGAAACACACTGAATAGTTTGTCATAATACTGCATATCGAATCCAACGCCATTATCCTTAATCCAGTAAACTATTTGGTTGTTATACTGATATGCTCCAATTTCGATTATAGAACGATGTTGCTTAGATGAAAATTTAATTGCATTAGAAATAAGATTCATCCACACTTCTCGAAGAAGCGATGGATCGCCAAAAGTATTCGGCAAAGAACCAACATTAAATTCTGTCCTTTCTCTAATTTCCGGTGTAGTAAGTTCCTGAAATACCGAATGAACTAAGTTTTCCATATCAACTTTTGAAGCATTTACTTTCACGTAACTTGTTTTTGAGAACGAAAGAAAATCGTCAATCAATTGGTTCATGCGTTTTATTTCACCGCTAATAATAGTGCATACACGCTTCCCATCTTCATTCAATTGCGATGTATGATCTTCTAAAAGGATATTGGTAAAGCCATCAATTGCACGTAAAGGTGTACGCAAGTCATGGGATATTGAATAAGCAAATGCTTCGAGATCGGCGGTTCGTTCTGCAACGCGTTGTTGTAACTCTCTATTATGCGCGCGAATTCGCGCAGTTCTATATTTATAACCTAAAATTAAAATTCCAATTATAAAAATTCCTGCTAACACTCTAAACCAAAGCGTCTCCCAAAAAGCGGGAGTAATAATTATGCTTAAACCAATTCCATTCTCATTCCAAACATTATTTTCATTTGATCCCTTCACTCTGAACAAATATTTTCCTTTTGGTAATTTTGTATAGGTTGCGAACCTTCTATTGCCGACTTCATTCCAATTTTCTTCAAGCCCTTCCATTTTAAATGCATAGTGATTCACATTGGGGGCTGTAAAATCTAACGATGCAAATTCTATCGAAAATATGTCGTCGCTATGCGATAATATAATCTCTTGCGTTTCAGTGATTGACTTAGTTAGAATAACCCTCCCATTTACTTTTACATCTGGATGCAGCGATTTACCGAATAATTGAAAATCGGTGATAACGATTGGCGCTATAAAACTGTCCTGTTTAATATTTTCCGGATTAAATACATTAAACCCATTATTACCGCCAAAATATAACTCTCCATTCTCACCTTTATAACAGGAATTTACATTAAACTCATTCTCTTGAAGTCCATCATATATGTGATAACTGACAAAACTTTCTGTTGCTACATTAAATTTTGATAATCCATGAGTTGTTCCAATCCAAAGATTACCAT
>JBBIII010000018.1:20424-32365 GCA_037446575.1 Ignavibacteriales bacterium | reverse complement strand
CCGTTTTTATCTTCATAAATCGTTCGGATTAAATTACTACTTAAACTTCCGGGTTGATTATTATCATGTTTATACCGTAAAAACTTTTGTTTTTGCGGATCGAATTTATTTAATCCATCATCGGTTCCAATCCAAATAAACCCAAATTTATCTCTATTGATGCATCTTACAATATTGTTGCTTAAGCTATTTGGTTCATCTTTTTTATAAGAATAATTTTTAAACTTTTCGTCTTGATAGTCATAATAATATATTCCTCCACCGCGTGTTCCAATCCATACTCGTTTTTTACCGCCAATAAATTCTTCATAAATCGCATGTACTTCATTATTGGTCAGACTAAATAAGTTATTCGGATCGTTTGAATAGTGGATAAATTGATTTTTTCTTCTATCAAACTTGTTAACGCCCCCGAAATCGGTGCCAATCCATAATATGCCTGAGCGATCTTCATAAATACGCCAAACCGAATTGCTTCCAATACTATAAGGATCGTTAGAGTAATGTTTATAATGAACAAAATTATTTTTTTTCCGATCAAATTTTGCAAGTCCGCCATTATATGTTCCCACCCAAAGTTCATCCAATCTATCCACTAGAACCGATCTTACAACATTATCACTTAAACTTGATTTATCGTTAGGATTATTTTGATATCTAAAAAATTTACCGCTCTTTTTATCAAATCTATTTAATCCATTACCTGTGCCGATCCATAACGAAGTTTCATCTTCCGCAATACAATAAATAATATTGCTGCTAATACTGTAGATATCCTTCTGATTGTGTTTATAACAGATAAACACATTTTCATTTCTATTAAATATATTTAACCCGTTATTTGTTCCGATATAGAGATTGCCAAATTCATCTTCATGAATTACTCTAATAAAATTATTGCTGATACTTTTTGGTTCGTTTGGATTATGATAGTATTTAATAAAAATATTTTTCTCTCTATCAAATTTATTTAGTCCATTTTCGGTTCCAATCCATAACGCGCCATTACGATCTTCATAAATATCTCGTATGCGGTTGTTGCTGATGCTATTAGGATTAGAATCATCTTGTATGTATTGTATGAAAGATTCTTTATCCCTTACATATTTATTTAAGCCGCCGTTCGTGCCAAGCCATAGCTCACCATATCTGTCTTCATATATTTTTCCGACTAAATTGTGAGTGAGGCTTGTTGAATCGTCATGTTTGTGGCGAAAAATTTTAAACTTGAATCCATCATATCTATTGACCCCATCATAGGTTCCAAACCACATAAATCCTTTTCGATCCTGAAGAACTGCAATAACAGAGCTTTGTGAAAGCCCTTGTTCAATTGAAATTTTTTCGAATCTTATTCGGTTATGCTGTGCAAATAATATATTTAGAACAGCAAGAAAAATAAATGTGAGTATCGAAAAAATTTTTTTCATTTTATTCATTATAATATCATAAAGTAATATTAGATTATCTTACGTTTAATGAAAAATGGAATTCAGCGCCTTTATCTATTTCTGCATTAGCCCAAATCCTTCCGCCATGCCGATGGACCAACCGTTGAACTATTGCAAGCCCAACGCCAGTGCCTTCAAATTCTTCTTCGCTATGCAACCGCTGAAATACGCCAAAGAGTTTGTTTGCATATTGCATGTCAAAGCCGACTCCATTATCACAAATTGAATAAATCAACTCCGAGCCGTCTCTTCGACCACTTACTTTTATTATTGATTTTTCTTTTTTTGATGAAAATTTTATGGCGTTAGAGATTAGGTTAACCCAAATTTCGCGTAACAACGTCGGATCGCCAATTGCAGAAGGTAAATCAGTTACCTGAAATTCTATTCGGTCCCGACTTTTGTGAACGGTTAATTCATAAAATACGGAAAACACCATTGCTTCTACATTAATTGAAATAAGTTCCATTTTAGAATGACCTATGCGGGAAAATGATAACAAATCATCTATCAAACGCCCCATGCGTTTTGCCTCATTGCATATTACACTGCAGACACGTTTGCCTTCTTCATCAAGGAATTTGTTATAATCTTCAGCAAGTATGTGCGCAAATCCATCAATAGCTCTTAATGGCGCTCGCAAATCATGCGACGCAGAATATGCAAATGCTTCAAGTTCTTTATTAGCCGCTTCTAACTGCAATGTTCGCTCAATTACGCGAACCTCAAGTTCTTCGTTCATTTTGTTTATTTGTTCTTCTGCTATCTTACGTTCTGTGATATCGGTAATAGTTCCGACATATCCGACAATATTATTTTCGGCATCTTTTTTCGGAACTGCTCTTCCTATAACCCATGCAATTGTTCCATTTTTTCGTACAAATCTATATTCTGCATCCGAAGATTCATGACTATGCGTGGCATTTTTCCATCCGCTTAATATTTTTTCTCTATCATCTTCGTGAACGGAATCTAACCAACCATACCCTAACGCATTTTCCATTGTCATTCCAGAAATTTCACACCATTTTGGATTAACATATATAGTTACACCGGCGGCGTCAGTTTGGAATATTCCTACAGGTGAATTTTCGGCTAATATATGAAATTTCTCTTCGCTTTCGCGCAGAGCTTCTTCCGCTCTTTTCCATTCGGTTATATCTTCAATTGTGCCATCGTAGTAAATTACATTACCTAATTCATCGAAAATTGCTTTCGTGCTTTCTCGTATATGAATTTTCGAACTATTCTTTCTTATCCAAACACTTTCTAAACCTTTTATTACCCCATCTTTTTGCAGTCTATCTCGAAAAGCCTTACGATTATATGATGCTTCATAACCGTCTATTTCAAGATTATGCTTCGACAATTCTTCAAATGAATCATATCCTAACATCTTTACTGCTGTAGGATTTGCCATTAGCACGCGTCCATCTGGCGTAGTGCGGTAAATTCCGATAGTCGAGTTTTCGTATAGAGTACGAAACTTTTCTTCACTTTCTCTCAATGCTTTTTCCGCTCGCTTCTGCTCAGTGATATTTCTAATAATGACTACTATTTGTTCTTCAAGCATCGGTACAAACCGTGCTTCAAAAAAAGCATCCTTTTGCCGCTGAGCTAATGAATACTCAATATTCGTTATTTTTTTTGTCTCTTTAACTTGGCAAATCGCATTATAAAATTTTTCTCCAACTGCCTTTGGCTGAATATCTTGAATAAGTTTTCCCATTAATTCCTTAGAATGAACTAACAGATCAGACGTTGTGCCAGTTTTGCAATTAAGAATTTTTCCGTTTAGATCAATAGTAAATAGTTGGTCTGGAATAGCTTGGAAGATTGCCCGCAATTCGGAATTTGCCTGCATCAGTTCTTGCGAACTCAATTCAAGCGAACGCTCGAGCATTGCGCGATCGCCATCCGATTCAAAGTAAGCGTTATTAACCGCATCAATGAATGCTTGCCATTCGTTCGGTATTATGAATGGATCGCCGAAATATTTTTTTAGTTGCCTTTTTAGCAAGCTGTGAATTTTATCCATTACTATTCCTCTAACAACGTTGTAATAGTCATAGATTGATTATGCAGTTCACATTTTTCATTTCTTGCAAAGGGCGAAATTTCTCCGTAGGAATAAAATCCTGTCATTGTTGTTTTATCGCCCATAACTTCTCTCACGCCTTCAACTTCTTCTTCTATGCGTTGTTTCATAATAAGTTTTCTCCCCACACAGCTTATTAATAAAGCAAGCTCTGGGTATTGGGAGCCAAGAGTTTTGCAACTCATTTTAGCCGCGCTAACAGCGCCATCAATTAACCGATCTAAATTAGCTTTCATAAATCGCGCATATGAACCCTCAGGCACATCGCCAGCATAAGTCATACTTTGTTCTTTTTCGTCTATTGAAAGAATTGTGCGCACAAGCGGTTGTTCCTCCGATTTACTTCGTAAGCTTAATGGAAATAACAATGCCGATGCCGGCAAATCTTTGGCATGTTCACCAAGGTATTTTTTGTATAATTCAAGCGCAGATTGTCCATTGAGTTCGTATAAAACGTTTCCCTTCGATTTCGTGATTAACCGGTCTTGTCCAAACGAATCCCAACCGCCGAAAGAACTGAACCCGACTTTCAATTTGCTTCCATATAATCCAAGAGCCGAGATAATGCCTGTATGCGGTCTATCCTCACCAATTACAAACGTTTCTTGAAACCGATCGCTATCGCCTGCTAAACCTCCTGTTATTGTAACTTCAGGCGGCAATTGCGCGCTCAGTCCTTTAACCAAATCGCTTCCATTTACCTTTAGCCCATCAGATAAGACTATAATATGAAATAGATTTTCTTCAACACTGCTATTTTCATTAAAAATTTTTGCCGGCAGTAAGCCAGCTAATTTTTCACCGGCTCGAAAACTATTGTCAACTTCCTGTAGTCTAACATAAGAACTTTTTATTAAGGTGCTTTCAAAATTAACTGCTGTCAGGATTATCGTATTATCATAAACTCTAGTATCAATTATCTCACCAGCAGTTGAACATCCAAAGAGTAAAGCGTTTGGATACGCTTCTTTAATTTGTTGAAGCAATTTTTCATTTAATAAACATTCTTTAGCACCAAAAATTAAGAGAAGTTGAGTTTTTGATGAATTATAAGGTAATTTGATATTCCAACCCTTGTTACGGTCCCAAATCCTTTGTTCAATTTTCATATCTAATCCTTTTTAGCTTTTGAAAATAGTAGTCAGTTTTTCAATTAAGCGCAATATTAAACATAACATAAAAGCCCACAAAATTGATTAATTTGCGGGCTTTTTACAAAGTTATATACTATATAAGAGTATAACTTAATCCTATTGCTAATGTTTGTTTTATTTGTGTTCGGGCTTGTACTTTTGGATCGTTTAGAAGATACACATTCAAATTTACAGATAGAAATTTATTGACTTTAGCGGCAATCGTATTATCACATCGTACTAAGGTTTGTTCGAATTGCTTTAAAGGAGTGAAGATTTCTAGCTTAGAATTGAGAATAACATTTTCCATAACTGTCCATCCGATTTCAGTTACTGATTCAATACCGCCGTCAACTTCAACTTTTTTACCATTTGAATAATTTGTGTACTTATTTGTAACAATTTCGCGCACACCAATTCCAAGTCTTGTTTTAATCTCTTGAATCGGTTGATAACCCACACCAGCAGATTGAGTTAAGTAAGCCGGATCAAAAAAGTTTGATACTGGTGTGGCCTGTCCAGCGGCATTATAAATTACACCTTCGATAAACTGAGTTTTTAGTGACGCAGATGCATAGGGATTAATATAAACACCCAATTTATAAGTGAGCACACTTTCGAGATCAATTTTATCGTCCGTCTTACGAATTCCTTGAGTGCCTAATTTCGCTTGACCAAAGCCAAACTTGTAACTATTTACCCAATCGATCGCATTTTTTGCATATGTCGATTTACCTTCTAAGAACAAAGCATACGCCAAAGCATTTTCACCGCCTTGTGCCCAATCGGTAAAAGATACTTGAGTCAAGTTTGCTGAAATAATAAGTGCATGTTTCCAGGGTGAAATTTCTTCGGCTATTGTTGGTGTGGGTTGAGTGTCTTGAGCAAATATGACACTCGAGATACTAACAATTAGTAGAATAAGCAATTTAGTTTTCATACATCTCCTATCATTAATGTTATACAAGACAAATTAATTAAGAGCCGAAGTGCAATGACCGCACTTCTTAGCATTTATTGGAATTGTCATTTTGCATTCAGGACATTCTTTAGTTGTTGGAGAAACAGTTGGCGCAGGAACTTCCTTCTTTGTAAGTCTATTCATGAATTTTATTATCATAAACATTGCAAATGCTACAATTACAAAATCAATGACCATATTGATAAATACGCCGTACTTAACGACAACTGCAGGATGTTCTGTTGTTGCCGACATAATTTTAAAAGAGAGACGGCTAAAATCCATTCCGCCAACAAGCACTCCTATCGGCGGCATTAATACATCATTTACAAGTGAACTTACTATTTTGCCGAAAGATGCGCCAATGATGATACCAACAGCCATATCAACTACATTGCCGCGCATAGCAAACGATTTGAATTCTTTTAACAATTTCATAAAATTTCCCCTTGATATTAATTAACAAATATAAATTGTACCATAAATGTAGAGTTTTTAAGAATAAAAATCATGCCCTTACTATCCACCTGTATAGCAAGGGCACTTTTCCCCTGATGCCCCCTCCTATTTTGTTCTATATAATTCTATACGACGATTTTGTGCCCTGCCTTCAGGCGTTGAATTGGGAGCAATTGGGTCAACGGATCCATAACCTTTTGCATCAATTCGGAATGATGGAATTCCGTGCTTTATCAGCCATATTTTTACAGCATCTGCTCTATTCTGCGATAAACGTAGGTTTTTATATTCATCGCCAATATTATCTGTATAAGCGCGAATTTCTACTTCGACTTTCGGGTTAGAATTTAAGTATCGCGTTAAATTCTTTAATACCATTTCCGATACTTCTGTAGATTTGAGTCTTTCTGCTTCAAAATCTAATCCATCAAGTATTACTGTTTCCCCAATTTCTACTTTGTATATATCTAATTGTGCATTTTTTATTCTTTTGCTTCCGAGCGATTCGTTCGCTAACCCGAAGGCAAGAAGAAATACAGCGCTGAAAATTGAAAGTATCGATTTCATTACTGCCAGCTCCTTAGATAATGCATAATGATTTTACTTTAATATTTTTCTTATACTAAAGTAGTACTATGGATACGTAATTTCAATTTAATTGTGCGTAAGAAGTATTACAGATTTGTAATAAATACGAATTATGAATTGGAGAGAAAAATATTAATGCAGAATTATGAGCCAGCTTTTAAAACAAATCCCTCGCCATGAACGGTCGAAATAAGTTTCTTTTCAAAACCTTCGTTGATAGATTTACGTAGACGGCTCACGCTCACATCGACCACATTGGTTCCGGGATCAAATTTCAAGCCCCAAATTTCTTCTGTAAGTCGTTTTCTGGAAATAATTTCGGTAGGATTACGAAGGAAAATTTCAAGCAATGAAAATTCTTTTTGCGTTAGAAGAATTTCTCGATTAGCGCGAAATACTTTACGCTTTACAACATCTAAAATTAGGTCTTCATATTGAAGAATTCCGGTTCTGCTTTTTCCGCTTCTATGTAAAATGGATTCAACTCGTGCAAGCAACTCTCGGGCATCATAAGGTTTTATCAAATAATCGTCGGCGCCTAGTTTTAATCCTTTTACTCTGTTATCTACTTCTACTTGCGCAGATAAAATTAGAACCGGAATATTATATGATTCATCGCGTAATTTTTTAAGAACATCAAATCCGGATACATCGGGCAAACCAATATCAAGCACCATAAGCTCAAATTGCTTTTGCCGTACTACTTTCAACGCCAGCTCGCCCGTATAAACAGTTGTAACTTCATATCCCCCTTTTTCGAGTTGACGCTGAGCGACACGTGCCATTTGTTTATGATCTTCCACAAGCAGTATATGTAGTCGATTTGAATTATTCATATAGCCAAAAAATATTTACGAGAAATTATCTCTTGCTTTCCAAAACAACAAAAGCCACAACGGTATTATCAGTATGAGAAAGCGAAAGATGCACATGATATTGTTCCAATGCTTTAGCGACAGCACGGGATAATAAAATATGAGGGGCGCCGGATTGGTCGTTCACAACTTCAATATCGCGCCAATGAAAAGCGCCGCTCCAACCAGTACGCATTGCTTTAGCGACCGCTTCTTTAGCCGCAAATCGAGCCGCAAAATGTATATATGATTTCTTTCGCGTTTTACAATAAGTTACTTCCATATCGGTGAAAATTTTATCGAGAAATGCTTTCCCTTGTTGCACTAACACTTCTTTCATTCGTTGAACATCGACAACATCTACGCCTATGCCTTGTATTTTTCCCATTATTAATCTTTCTGGTTTAACTCTTTAACAATATCAATTATTTGCGAAATATCGTCAATATCATAATCTGCATTTGATATTTCAGCGCCAAAAGTATCGCCATAGCGTGCAAAAATAGTTTTCATTCCGACTTGTGCGGCGCCTACAACATCCCGCTCCGCCCAATCGCCCACCATTATAGTTTCATTTGGTCGGAGTTTTAGCATTTCAAGAATTTTACGAAATGGTTCAGGATTCGGTTTGCGAACGCCTGTATCATCAAATGTTACAACAGCGTCAAATAAATGATGAAAATTGAGGTAACAAAGACGCAACCACGCTTCTTTTGCCGGCGCATCCGATACAACGCCAAGTTTTATACGCATTTTAGTAAGCTCAATCAATGTCATTGTTACATGCGGATATGGGAAAAGCGCCGCCTCTCGCGCGCGTCGATATGCAATTACGCCTGCGGAGAGAATTTTATAATCAACTTTACTGAATTCGCGGTATAATAACTCATCAAAAACTTTTTGGAATTCCATACCGCGCTCTTCATATATTTCATCAATCCTCTTTCGTATCTCTTCTGTTGAAAGCATTAGTCCTGCATCACGCATTGCATTGATGGCGGCATCTATTGCCTGTCGCTTCATTTGCATAAAATCTACAAGCGTATTATCAAGATCAAAAACTACTGCTCTAATCATAATATATTATTGTGTCTGATTATTCTTTTGAAAAGCCCATTCAACTTGTTTTGGAACTGAAAAAGTAATCATTTTCAATAAACCCTTGATCCAACTAGATTTAAAATGTCTTTGAAGACTTTTAAAATAAGAACGATTCTTCCTTTTAAGCGTTTGCATTCCCATTTTTAAAAAAAGATTTTCTATTTCTGAAATGCTAAGTGTATTTGGATGTCCTTTGTCTAATTCAATTTTTTCGGCAATTACTCGAATAAATTTACCCCATCGACTATATGTATTCAATTTCACATATACTATTCCACCATCCTTAATTACACGAGAAATCTCAGATACTGATTGTCTAACATTTTCACAATGATCAAGTACATTATCGGCGATAATGAAGTCAATTTTTTTCTCTATAAAAGGAAGCGATTCAGCTTGTCCAGAAATATATTTTACTTGAGGATCACGAATAGATCGAAATGATTCAATAGATGAAAAGAATTCTTCTAAAGGATCAACAGCATATCTTTCATCTGATTTTAAATATGTTAGTACGCCTGCAGGACCACTCCCAATTTCTAGAATCACCGTTTCAGGATTAATTTTTATAATATCTCCATATTCTTTCAAAATGTCTTCGGCAAATGCACGTAAATAAGAAAGATTAATGGACCCTATTCGGTTTTGCCACCAATTAAGTTCATATTCTTGCGCACGCAACCATCGTCTTTTAATATTACACATTTAAATTAATCCATTTATACATTTTGCTCTAAAATATAATCCACAGCCAACTCGTAACCGCGCGCACCGAATCCGGCAATAACGCCTTTACATACAGGTGCAATAACAGATAAACGGCGAAACTCTTCACGCGCATGGACATTGCTCAAATGCAATTCAATAACTGGAACCTTTAGGGCTGCAACTGCATCCCTTATTGCATATGAATAATGTGTAAAAGCCCCGGGATTTAAAACAACTCCAATTGCCGATCCATCTAAAGCTTTGTGTAATGCATCAATTATTGGTCCTTCGCTGTTTGATTGGTAGAACTCAAATTTTACATTCGAATATTTTTTCTTCAGACGGTCTTCTATATCCCATAGTGTTAGTGTGCCGTAGATTTCCGTTTCACGCTTACCGAGAATATCCAAATTGGGTCCGTTAATTACTAAAATACGCATTTATTAATCTCCTTCCTAAAAAACGCCATTAGAATTCATTGAAAAGCGATATACCATACCTACGCTTATTTACAATATCGAAACTCTAAACTAAAAATTCAAATGTAAAAAACCAGAGATTAATAATGAATTATTTTTTTACTATTCATCACACTTTATTGCCTCCTGTCGTTACAACAATTATATTGTAACCAATGTATTTATTACAACGTAATAAAGGTCATAAATCAATATGTATCAACAAAATCAAGGTGATATTATGCATCCATTAATTAAGTTCGCATTGCCAATTTTGGGCATTGCTTTATCAACTTCCGATTCACTGATTGCGCAGGAACGCGACCGAAGTAAAATAGAAGAGAAATATAAATGGAATCTTACCGATATTTATCCATCTGACGAAGCGTGGCGCGAAGCAAAAAATAGAATTGCAAATGCTAATCTAGCGCCTGAAAGAAATATTTCGATACCTGCAATCGAAAAATACAAAGGAACCCTTAGCTCGTCGCCTCAACAATTATTGGGATGTCTTGAACTCGTTTCTGAACTAAGAAAAGAGTTTTTACGACTTTATTCTTATGCGGGCATGAGTTTGGATCAGGATACACGCGTTCAAAAATATTTAGGTATGCGGCAAGAGATGAGTCAGCTTGGTTCTGCATTCGGTGCGGCGGCGGCATTTATCGAGCCGGAAATTTTGAAAATGGATCCTGCTAAAGTTCAGGATTTTATCAAGAGTGAAAAGAAATTAGAAATTTATAGACTTTACTTGGAAGATATTCTTCGGCGTAAAGCTCACACAGGAACTGAAGGCGAAGAAAAAATAATTGCCGATGCGAGCTTAATGTCAGATGCGGCATCAAGCATTTACAGCATTTTCTCTAATGCAGATTTTCCATATCCAGAAATTACTCTTAGCAACGGCAAAACTGTGAAATTAGACGCCGCCGGATTTGCTCTGCATCGCACATCTGCAAATCGCGAAGATAGGCAAAAGGTTTTTCAAGCATTTATGGGCAAGTTGAACGACTACCGCCGTACTTTCGGTACTCAATTAAATGCTCAAATCAAAAAAGATCTTTTCTATAAAAAAGCGAAAAAATACAACTCTTGCCTTGAACGCGCATTAGACGCTAATAACATTCCTGTTCAAGTCTATCACAGTTTGGTTGAGAATGTGAACAATAACCTGAGCTCCTTCCATCGCTATCTAAAATTGAGGCAGAGAATCCTTGGCGTTGATCAACTTCATTATTACGATTTATATGCGCCGCTATTAAAAGATGTCGATCTAAATTACACGTACGAAGAATCACAAAAACATATACTCGCCTCTCTTAAACCGTTAGGAACTGATTATGTTGCAACTGTAAAAAGAGCTTTCGACAATCGTTGGATTGATGTTTATCCAAGCGAAGGAAAACGTTCGGGCGCTTATTCAAACGGTTCTGTGTACGACGTTCATCCTTACATTTTACTGAATTACAACGGCAAGTATGACGACATGAGCACTATCACACACGAGTTGGGTCATACAATGCACAGCTATTTATCGAACAAAAATCAGCCGTACGCAACCGCCGATTATCCGATCTTCGTTGCTGAAGTAGCTTCTACTTTCAACGAAGCTTTATTAATAGACTACATTTTGAAGCAAATAAAAGATGATAATGTTCGTCTTTCACTTTTAGGAAGTTATTTAGAAGGAATTAAAGGAACTGTATTCAGACAAACTCAATTTGCTGAATTCGAACTTCGCATACACGAAATGGTCGAAAAAGGCGAGCCACTGACTGGCGATGTCTTGAATAACGTTTATGATGAAATAGTAAAAAAATATTACGGACACGATAAAAATATTTGCATAGTTGACGATGAAATTAAAGCCGAGTGGATATACATACCACATTTTTATTATAACTTCTATGTATATCAATATGCAACCGCTTATACGGCTTCAGCGGCATTATCAGAAAAAACAATTGCTGGCGATAAGGAGTCAACGAAAAAATATATTAGCTTCCTCTCAGCCGGCGGTTCAGATTATCCGATAAATTTGCTCAAGAAAGCCGGCGTTGATATGACCACCTCTGCTCCTTTTGAACTTACGATGAAAAAAATGAATCGCGTTATGGATGAGATGGAAAA
>JBBIII010000018.1:13600-20324 GCA_037446575.1 Ignavibacteriales bacterium | reverse complement strand
TGAGTCGATTAGTCCATGAGTAATTGAGCGATTAAACAAAACCGCAAAAGACGCTAAGAGACACAGAGTTAGTCTTTGCGTTGCTTTGCGTCTTAGCGGTTAATCAATATGAGCCAATCTAACATCTCCACAATAATTCTTGCTGCTGGCGCTTCAACTCGATTAGGAAAGCCAAAGCAACTAGTCGTTTGTCAAGACAAATCCTTAATCAGACATATATGCGATGCAGCGTTACAATCAAAAGTAGAAAGCGTTTATGTTGTGCTCGGCTCTCAAATTTCTCTCATAGAAAAAAATATATCCGATTTACCAATAAAAATCATAGAAAATCCTCACTGGCAAACCGGCATCAGCTCATCAATTCGAGCTGGAATAAAAAAATTGCCAAATACTACCGACGCCGCTTTAATCTTATTATGTGATCAACCCAAAGTAAATACTTCACTCCTAAATACAATTATTGATACCTACATATCAACCAAAAAACAAATTATCGCATGCAAATACGGCGATACTATTGGAGTTCCAGCTCTGTTTGATAAAAGCTTATTCCCCGAACTCCTTAAACTCGAAGGTGATTACGGCGCTAAAAAAGTAATCGCGAATCATGAATCCGACCGCATGATAATTGATTTTCCCGAAGGTATTTATGATATTGATTCACCCATTGATAACCACGAATAATCAGATAGAAAATTGTAGATTTTAGATTGTAGATTGAAAATTGAAATTTCCCTGATTTTATGATTAAACATTTAAGAACAATTTATTTAATTTTAGGCATATTGATTGGTGCGGCAATTGGACTTGGTTTCTATACATTCGTATATGCAAAGGGATATTCATATATAACAGATAATCCTGCCGCTTGCGCAAATTGCCATGTTATGAATGAGCAATATGCTGGTTGGATGAAAGGAAGTCATCGGTCTGTAGCCAAGTGTAACGATTGCCATACTCCGGCTGGATTTATAGGTAAGTACACAATAAAAGCGACAAACGGATTTTGGCATTCATTTTATTTTACAACCGGCACGTTTCCGGATAATATTCAGATAAAAAAAAGTAACCTTAAGGTTGCCGAAGATGCCTGTCAAAAATGCCATTATGAAATTGTGGACGCTATAGAAGCAACTCATATAAAAGAAAATAAGGTCGCTTGTTTAACTTGTCATAAATCAGTTGGACATTTAGAATAGAATTATCAAGAAGGATTAATCATGAACGAATCACAAAATCCCGGCTCCACTGGTAAATCCATTCGCTTCATTTCAATCACAATTATTTTATCGGCAGTAGCAACAATTGGCATAGTTGCTCTTCTTGTAAATATTTTTGAACGGAAGCAGGAAGCACGTAATCCTTTTTACAAAGTAGTGGAACTGACAGATACGACTGAATCTCCGGAAACATGGGGAAAAAATTTTCCACTACAGTATGACGATTACCTTAAAACTGTAGATCAGGTGCGCACCAAATACGGCGGAAGCGAAGCTCTGCCGCACACTCCAACTCAAGCTGATCCGCGTTCAATAGTTTCACAATCGCGACTTGAAGAAGACCCGCGACTAAAAACTATGTGGGCTGGATATGCATTCGCCAGAGATTTTCGAGAAGAGCGCGGTCATGCATATATGTTGGATGATCAAACATTTACCGAACGTCAACAAGCTGTAAAACAACCTGGCGCATGTATGCACTGTCATTCTTCAGTTTATCTTCCTTATAAAAAACTTGGCAATGGAGATTTAATTAAAGGTTTTGAAATGATGAACCAGATGCCTTATACTGAGGCGCGCAAATTTGTCGAGCATCCTATCACGTGCATAGATTGTCATGATCCGGATAATATGCAGCTTCGTATCACACGTCCGGGATTTATGGAAGGCATTCGCTCACTTAAAGCTTCGCAAGGAATTAAAGATTACGATGTGAACAAAATGGCAACGCGTCAGGAAATGCGCTCATTCGTTTGCGGACAATGCCACGTTGAATATTATTTCAAAGGACAGGAAAAACGGCTGGTCTATCCGTGGGCTAAAGGATTAAAAGTTGACAGCATTATGGCTTATTATGAATACACAAAACATAAAGATTGGGTGCACGCTGAAACCGGAGCTGAAGTTTTAAAAGCACAACATCCTGAATTTGAAATGTGGAATCAAGGCGTACATGCACGCTCTGGTGTTGCTTGCACCGATTGTCATATGCCCTATAAAAGAGTCGGTGCGATGAAAATAAGCGATCACCACGTGCGCAGTCCACTGCTTAACATCAACAGAGCGTGTCAGACCTGCCACAAGTGGAGCGAGCAGGAATTAAAAGATCGTGTAGAGACGATTCAGGATAGAACTTATCGCATGCGCAACTTAGCTATGGATGCATTAATTGCGCTTATCAACGATATTAAAAAAGCAAAAGAGACCGGAGTAAAAGATTCGCAACTTGAGTTACCACGTAACTATCAGAGAAAAGCTCAATTCTATTTAGATTTTATTGAAGCTGAAAATTCTATGGGCTTCCACGCACCGGATGAAGCTGTAAGAATACTTGGCGAATCAATAAACTTTACAAGAATGGGTCAAGTTGCTTTAAGAGATAAAACGAAATAGTCGGCTGACGAATTCTTTGCGTTTCTTGACGAGTTTGGCGGTTACATTTTCTTTTAACTTTAATTAGGAGATTAAAAATGTATCTTACAATCCAAGATTTTTTAAATGATTGGAAAGATGAAAGCGAAGCCACTTTAAAGGTTTTTAAGAATCTTAACAATGCATCACTTAACCAAAAAGTAACACCGGATGGACGCTCGCTAGGCTTTCTTGCCTGGCATATTGTAACTACACTTGGTGAGATGGGAGAAAAAGCCGGATTAAAAATTCCAGCCCCGCCGGAAAATGCGCCGGTTCCTACAACCGCCGCCGAGATTGTTACGGCATACGAAAAAGCCGCCCCTATGATAGCCGAGGAAGTAAAGACTAAATGGACTGATGAGAAATTATTAGAAGAGATTAATATGTACGGTCAAATGTGGACACGTAGAAAAATTCTTAATGTCTTAATAATCCACGAGGTCCATCACCGCGCACAGATGACGGTACTTATGCGTCAAGCCGGACTAAAAGTCCCCGGTGTATGCGGTCCTTCAAAAGAGGAATGGTCGCAATACGGGATGCAAGCACCAGAATAAATTCGGTTACTTATGTCTCTGTGCAACTCTGCGTTCTCTGTGGTTTATGTTTTTTAATCGAGGTATTCTATGACAACTTTCTTACATAAATATAAAACTGCACGACACTTCATCTACGAACTTCTTCATACTCCAGAAATAGAGTCAAAACTTGAACGCTATGTTCGCTTGTTGATAATGTTCCTAATCATCGCAAGTATAATTTCTGTTATTCTGGAGACAGTAGAAGAAATCGAAGCAAGTTTTAGCGCATTTTTATATTTCTTCGAAGTTGTTACTGTAATAATTTTTTCAATCGAATACATACTTCGGGTTTGGAGCATTGTTGATGATCCGTTGTATTCTCAACCAGTTATTGGAAGAATAAAATATATCTTCTCGTTTATGGCGCTTGTAGATTTCTTCGCTGTTTTTCCCTTTTATCTTCCTAGTATAATCAGCGTTGATTTACGCTTTTTGCGCGGACTTCGTTTATTTAGATTATTCAGAATTTTTAAAATGGGAAGATATTCCGCTTCATTAAATATGATTTCACGGGTCGTCAGTTCAAAAAAACACGACATCGCAGTTACGCTTGTAGTTTTATCAATCGTTCTAATTATCGCTTCATCATTAATGTACTTTATAGAGCATGATGCACAGCCAAATGCATTTCCTAGTATTCCAGCAACTCTCTGGTGGGGAATTGCCACGCTTACAACTGTCGGCTATGGAGATGTATATCCAATTACTGCCGCCGGAAAAATTTGCGCATCAATAATTGCAATATTAGGTATCGGACTTTTTGCGCTTCCATCCGGAATACTCGTTACTGGTTTCATAGATGAAATGCACTCACAAAAATCGAAACAAACTTGTCCTCATTGCGGCAAGGAAATAGAATAAATCCTGTTGCCTAACAATCCGTGAAAAATAATCTCTAAATAATTACACCTTGTTTCTTGAGGACGCATTTCGTACAATAGAAATAGATAAAAAAGGATTATTTCATGGAACCATTAAAGCTTAAATTTAAAAGCGGTATACGTGCTCGGATAATAAATGGGCGAAAAAAGGGAATGAAAAAGTACAATCATGCAAAAATCGCTCAAGCACAAGGGATTCTTTCTAGAAAAAAATCTCTTGTTGCTAAAATGCTCACAACAGCGCGTGAAAACTGGGCATGAAATACTTATTTGACACAAATATTTTTGTTTATCATCTCGCAGGAGACGCACGTGTTGCCAGATTATTTTCACCGGAGTTTCTTAAAAAGCAAGAAGTCGTAATTTCAAGTGTCGTTAAGATGGAATTATTATCTTTTCCCGGTATTGCAGAACGAGAAGAGTTAATTATTAGAGAAATGATCAATCAATTTCGCTCTATATCTATTTCCGAAGAAGTAGAAGAAGTCTCAATTTATTTAAGACGCAAGTACCACATCAAACTGCCTGATGCTATTATTGCAGCTTCTGCATTTCTCACTTCATCTATACTTATTTCTAGTAATAAGAAAGACTTTCAGAAAATTTCAGAGATTCGTTTCCAAGCAATAATCTGATTTTTATTTTATACGGAGTAACCTGTTTATTTCAATTGAGGAAAAGAAATTAAGCATTAATAAATTCTAACCATTCGCTGATTTGATTTTAACGAGACACTCCACCGCAGATAAATACCAGTACTTATAAAACAAGCTGGATTGAAAGTACCGGGCATTTATGGACTATCGAAAGAGAAATGGTCTCCGTTGGGCACAGCCCGCTCCTAAACCAAAATATTTTAGAAAAATGTTCCCGCTTACTTACATTTTTAGTACTTTAGATGTATCTTTACTCTGATGATGCACCATGACTTTTCTTTTTACTAAATCATTACAACTTAAAGGAACTACTTATGATGAAACGAATTCTCTTTTTCAGTGTATTTGTGGTAATTCTTACCCACATAGGCATTGCACAGGGACGCGGGCTTGGACTGGGTTTGACTCTCGGCGAACCAACTGGTATCACATTCAAAGGCTGGCTGACTAATTCAGGTGCCATCCAACTCGCTATTGGATATCCATCTCTTTCATATACTCATGGAACTGTTCTAAGCGCAGATTACGTTTGGCACGCGCACGTTTTCCGGTCGCGCGAATCTTTTCCTTTATTCTATGGAATCGGCGGAATATTTGGAGTCAGCGGCGGCACTGACATCATGGGAGGACGCGGCGTTTTTGGAATTTCTTGGTGGCCCCGCCGTTCTTCTATCGACGTTTTTTTACAACTGCAGCCAACTATATATTTAAAACCAACATCACATTTTGACTTCGATTTTGGATGCGGCATTCGATTTTTCTTCTAAAATTTTTGGGCCTCGCTGTTCTAAAAAATGTGAGGCCCTTTTTCGCCGTTTGCCGAATCCACATCCCCGCTCACCGAAATTGCCGTAACCTCTTGTTAATTTCCATGTATCATTTCATAGAACAAAATTAACAAGGAGAATAAGAATGGAAAATAAAAACCAAAGGTTCTATGGAACTCTCGGAGTCGGGCTTTTTCTATTGTTAACCGGAATATTTTTACTGCTGAATAATTTTGAAATATTCTATACTAGAAATGTTTGGGACTACTGGCCAATAATAATTATTGCAATCGGACTTGGGCGTTTATTCGATGCACAGTATTCTTGGGAATATAGAAAAGCTGTAATGATATTATTTTGGGGAGCTTGGTTCCTGATATCAGAACTGCATATTTTCGGTTTAAGTTATCGCAATTCTTGGCCCATAATATTAATTGGAATCGGAATCTCAATTTTATGGAAATCTCTTTCAACTTCAGAAATTGGCATAACAAAGGAGCGTTGCCATGGACTGTAGACAAAATCATTGTTTAGCGCCTCGTTTAATATTAGGATTGGGAGTATTGGCAATCGGTGTTTTATTTTTACTGGGCAATTTAGACATAATAGAACCGCGTGAGTATTTACGTCTTTGGCCTGCAATTATTGCGCTTATTGGTTTAACATATTTAATCCAGAGTCAAAATGCTTCCGGTCGAGTATGGGGAATAATTTTAACGTTTATCGGTACAGCAATGTTATTAGATAAATTATATTTTATAAATTTTAGTTTATGGTCTTACTGGCCTCTCATACTCGTTTTTGTCGGAGGGATGATGATATGGAAAAGTATGCAATTTAGAAAGGATATAAATATGATGGATAAAGATAAAGCCGATGCGAATTCTTTTATCAAAGCAACTGCAATTTTAGGCGGATTTAGACGAACGTGTAACTCAAAAGATTTCAAAGGCGGCGAACTTACTACAATTATGGGAGCACTCGAGATTGATCTGCGCGAAGCAGAAATTAAAGGTGAAGCAATATTAGATGTATTCGCAATGATGGGTGGTGTTGAAATGCGTGTACCCGATGATTGGCAGGTAATAGTAGAAGGATTTCCAGTGTTAGGCGGTTATGAGGATAAAACTCGTCCACCGAAAGAGACAAACCAGCGCCTTATCATAAGAGGAAATGTGGTAATGGGTGGAATGGAAATTAAAAACT
>JBBIII010000018.1:0-13500 GCA_037446575.1 Ignavibacteriales bacterium | reverse complement strand
ATGCATCCAATTCTTTCAAAAAGAAAATCTCTCATTATTTATCTTGCCATCTGGCTTGCTGTCAGTATGCTTATAGAAATTCCAATAATCTATCCGTATAAAACCCAGTGGTTTGCGCTCCTGTTAAGCGACATACCTTTAATTCTCTTCTTTGCTCTTATCAGTCTTTCTTCTTATTACATCTGTCGGTTTTTCCCAATAAAGACTACAAGATTGTATAATGTGTTTTCCGTTTTGTTAACATCTGCTTTAATTGCAGGCGGAATTGAACTTGCTGTGGGTTACGCATGGATAAAATTTATTGACTCATTAAATATCGCTCCGCCAATAATGCCGCTTTATGAAATTTGGATAGCCGGCATTTATAGTGTGCTGGTTTTAATCTTTCTGCTGATTGCGGCAATGCATTATGTTATTATTTCATTTGAACAAACACGAGAAATTGAACGGCAGACAATGGAATTACGCGTCTTAGCTCAAGATGCAGAACTTCGCGCTCTTCGCGCTCAAATTGATCCGCATTTTTTATTTAACAGTCTTAATTCTGTTAGCGCACTTACAACTGCCAATCCAGAGCGTGCCCGAACTATGGTAATTTTATTAGCAGAATTTTTCCGCAATAGTTTGGATATGGGATCAAAAGATCATATTACACTTGCCGATGAGCTTTCGTTGATTAATAAATTTCTTACGATAGAACAGGTACGTTTCGGTTCTCGGTTAAATGTGAAACAAAATATTACACAAGAAGCGCTCAATTGTAAAATTCCGCCGCTTCTTTTACAGCCATTGATAGAAAACGCCGTACGTCATGGCATTTCACAATTAATTGACGGCGGAACAATTTCAATTAATGCAACAATAAGTAGTGGCCGCTTAAAAATAACCGTAGATAATCCTTATGATCCGGATTATATTCCAAAAAAAGGAACTGGACTTGGAATAACAAACGTAAAGGCGCGTATTCAAACTCTTTTCGGCAACGAAGGAAGAATAGAAGTAGAAAAAAAGGAAAATCTTTTTAAAGTAGAATTAATATTTCCTATTGAAAAAAAATAAATCCGGGATTCTATAATGGCAACCAAATCAATTATCAAAACAATTATTGTTGATGATGAAGAACCGGCGCGATTACTTCTTCGTGAATATCTTTCTAAACGCAATGATATAGAGATTATAGCCGAATGCACAAATGGTTATGAAGCTGTAAAAGCTATGACAGAACAAAAACCCGATCTTGCAATTCTCGATATCCAAATGCCAAAACTAAACGGCTTTGAAGTGCTTGAATTAGTTGAACAACCTCCGGCAATAATTTTTGCGACAGCATATAACCAATATGCAGTGAAAGCGTTCGAGCTTCACGCTGTTGATTACCTTATGAAACCATTCAGCAATGAACGTCTTGATGAAGCAATCAACCATGCGAAAACGCATTTGAAGAAAAATAAACCGATTCCCATAAATGCAATCGCCTTAGATTCCCGAATGAAAACAACACCAATCGAAAGAGTGCTAGTAAAAGACCGAGACAAGGTTTATGTAATTCCAACAGATAACATTGATTATATCGAAGCTGAGGACGATTATATCGCAATCAAATCAAGTGGAAAATCATACCTAAAACATCAACGCATGGCGGAGATTGAAAAAGAGTTAGATTCAAAAAAATTTGTGCGAATTCACCGCTCGTATATTTTGAACGTTGAGCAAATTGCACGGATCGAACTTTATGCCAAAGATAGTCGGATGGCAATTTTGAAAGATGGCACAAAACTGTTTATTAGTCGAGCTGGCTATGATAAGCTGAAAGTAATGTTGTAGAATGAGTTAGAGCAACTCTTCAACAATTTTTACAGCTCTTCGCACACATTGTTCACAAACTTTTTCTCCAAGTTTATTATCTTTGAAGTATTGTTGCCCAACTGGAGTTGTCAGATCACATTGAATTAGATCGCGACAGGAAGTTGCTCCGAATTTTTCTTTGAAAACAGAATCGAATTCGCGCACCTTTGCATAACACATATCTCTTTTATCATTCCCTTCATCGCCTATAGTCTTTCCGTATTTCAAACCGATAACCATAAACGCACCGCAAGTATTTTGCATTCGCCCCATTCCGGCTCCATATCCGCCAGCTATCTTTAACGAAGTGGCTTCATCAAGACCAAATTCATCAGCAAATACAGTCAGTACAGCTTGTGCACAATTATAGCCACTCTTAAAATATTCTATTGCTTTCTCTTCTTTCACTTTATTTTCCTTTCTAAGTTTGTAAATAAAGAGCATTTAAATTATCACAACATCAAGCGCTTGCACTTCAAGAAGTTTTTAAGCAGATTTTATATAACTGATGTTACGTAAAAAGTAAAAAGAATACTGTCATTCCCGCAGATTTTTAGCGGGAATCTTGAATAAGATGCCCGATTAAAGCATTCGGGCTTGACAACTTCATTTTGTGAGATACATTTCCCGTCTGCGTAACATGAGTTATATATTTTTTTCACAATTAGAAATTGTTTATGAAAAAAATCATTCATCTCATAATCTATTTTCTTTCTTTCACAGGAATTCTTATGGCGCAAGAAATAAAAAGCGAAGCCGATTTATTAATGCAATTAGACCGTGATTTCGACAAGGCAACTTCAAAAAAAGGCGTTGACGGCTGGCTTGAATACTTCGCACCAAACGGTTCTATGCTCGGAGATACAGGCAAGCCAATTACAGGTTATGCCGCTATCCGCGCTGAAATGGAATCATCACTTAATGATAAAAATTTTTCTCTTCGCTGGCAGCCAACAAAAAGTGAAATGCTAATGCCGGGAGTACTCGGTTATACAGTTGGACGATGGGAACGAATCAGAAAAAAAGATGACGGAACAATTGTAAAACGAACCGGGACATATACTTCTATCTGGAAAAAACAACCGGAGGGTTCGTGGAAAATTGTGTTAGACACGGGAGCTCCCGATCCACAATGAAAATCGAGCAGTTCACAATTTACTTTTAGCACCAATTACAAATTACAGGTTACAACTAAATTGAATCCAGAAGAATTTCGAAAATACGGTAAAGAAGTAGTAGATTGGATTGCTGATTATTTAAAGGATGCGGAAAAATATCCGGTATTTCCAAGCGTTCAACCAGGAGATATAAAAAAGCAATTGCCCGCATTTCCCCCCTCCTCTTCCGAAAATATGGAAATGATTCTTAAAGATTTTGATCGGATTATTCTACCGGGAATTACACACTGGAATCATCCTGATTTCTTTGCTTACTTCGCAAACAGCGCTTCTGCCGCCGGAATACTTGGCGAAATGCTCGCAACGGCTCTGAATGTAAACGGTATGCTCTGGCGAACATCTCCCGCCGCAACGGAATTGGAAGAACTTGTTACTGATTGGATGCGGCAGATGCTTGGACTTCCGACAGAATTCAAAGGTATAATAAATGACACTGCTTCTGTTTCGACACTTGTTGCTTTAACTGCGGCGCGTGAAAGAATTAAAATGAAAATCCGCGAAGAAGGTTTAGCCGGTAGAAAAGATTTACCGCAGTTGAGAATATACTGTTCAGAGCATGCACATTCATCTGTAGAGAAAGCGGCTATTATTATTGGCGTTGGACAAGAAGGTGTGAGAAAAATTCCGGTAGATTCAGAGTTCAGATTGAGAACTGAATTACTTACTTCTGCAATAGAGGAAGATCGGAAAAAAGGTTTTATTCCTTTTGCGGTTGTTGCAACGGTAGGCACAACTTCTTCCACAAGTATAGACCCTGTGCCTGCTATAGCAGATATTTGTGAGAAAGAAAAATTGTGGCTACATGTAGACGGCGCTTATGGAGCAATGGCGGCTATTGTTTCGGAAATGCGCAATGTAATTGCAGGATGCGAGCGTGCTGATTCAATTGTTACAAATCCGCATAAATGGCTGTTAACGCCAATGGATTGTAGTTTGCTCTTCACAAAAGATGTAACAACGGTAAAACAAGCTTTCAGTTTGGTTCCGGAATATCTAAAAACCGCAGACCCATCTGTAAATAATTATATGGATTGGGGTGTGCAACTCGGACGAAGATTCCGTTCGTTGAAACTTTGGTTTATTATTCGTTCGTTTGGTGTAAGCGGATTGATTGAAAGTATACGGAAGCATTGTCGCCTTGCCCGTGAATTTGCTGGTTGGGTAGATGCAGATAAAAATTTTGAGCGCCTTGCACTAGTTCCGTTTAGTGTAGTTTGTTTCCGATATCATCCAAAAGAAATTTCCGATGAAGCAAAACTTGAACGTCTAAACGCGCTAATTGTCGAACAAGTAAATTCATCAGGTAAAATATTTCTTTCTCATACAAAACTTGATGACAAGTACGCAATCCGAATCGCTATTGGTAATCTTGCCACAACGCAAAAACATACAAGTCGAGCGTGGGAATTAATAAAATCAATTGCATCACAAATAAAATTGTAATAATAAAACGCAAAGCAGGAGCAATTATAAAATGCGATTAACAATGTTATTTACATTATTATTATTTTTCTCTCCATTAACTCTCGGTCAATATTCACTTAAAAAAAATCCAATTGTCGAAAATATAGTATCTGAAATCTCATCAAAACAATTAGAACAGACAATAGAAAAATTGGCGAACTTTGGCACACGGCATACGTTATCGGACACAATAAGCCACAAGCGCGGCATAGGTGCGGCAAGGCGCTGGATTTTTTCACGACTTCTTAACGCCTCCTCACAATCGAAAGGTCGTATGACAGTTGAATATAATGATACTCTGGTTCAGCCGACAAATAGAATTCCTCTACCTGTAAAAGTTGTGAATGTTTTTGCAATACTAAAGCCAAAATTGCCTACAAATCGGTTTGTCTTAATCTCCGGACATTATGATTCCCGCGCAAGTGAACCAAACGATATAAGCTCGGACGCACCAGGTGCTAACGATGACGGTAGCGGGGTTGCTGTAGTCTTAGAATTAGCAAGAATATTCAGTAAATATGATTTCCGCACAAATATTGTATTTGCTGTTTTTGCCGGAGAAGAACAGGGATTAATTGGTTCAAAAGCTTTTGCAAATTATGCTTTGAAAAATAATTGGAATATTGAAGCCGTGTTAAATAACGATATGATTGGCAATATTCAGAGCGGCGATGGTTCAATAGAAAATACTTATGTTAGAATTTTTTCGGAGGCGTTCACTACAGCCGAATCACAAAAAGAATGGCAAATAAAGAATTCACTCGGACTTGAAAACGACGGTAAATCACGATCGCTTGCTCGATATTCAAAAGAAATTGGCGAACTTTATGTGCCGAATTTTTATATAAAATTAATTTATCGGCGGGACCGCTTCTTGCGCGGCGGCGATCATTCTCCATTTCATGAACTTGGGTTTGCAGCAATACGCATTATTGAAGCTAAGGAAAATTATGACCGTCAACACCAAAATATTCGCATAGAAAATGGAATACAATATGGCGATCTGCCTCAATTTATTGATTTAAATTACTTAACAAAAAATGCGAAAATTAACGCCGCAATATTGGCGACTCTCGCAAGCTCTCCTACTCAACCAACTAATTCTTATATCGAAATTTCAAACCAATCATATCAAACCATTCTACGATGGAATAGAAACACGGAAGACGACATCAAAGGTTATTACATCCGAATACGCGATACTTCTATTCCTTTCTGGTCAACCACCATATTTACTACTGATACTACTGTAATATTGCCGCATTCAAAGGATGATTTTATTTTTGGTATACAAACAATCGATAAAAATGGAAATATTTCGTTGCCCGTTATTCCAATACCGACATCCAAATAGAAAAAATTATTTTATGAAAAGAGCATAAAATTAATATTGCTATCCGTTAAACACATCGAGGAAAATATTAATCACCCACCAAGTACTTCCGGAGTAGACAAATTTTATCATATCCCTTCCAAAAATGCAAAACAAACGCAAAGAAGTTCAATTTGAAGATTAATTTTTTTTATAGAACAAAAATAAAAGAATACTTGCGCTTATAAAATACTCTCCATAGATTATTCTAAATCAATCCATATTTTATATATAAAAGGAGGAGCGTTTATGAGAAACTTTATCTTTTTATTGCCTCTATTATTAACCTTCTTCATTGCATCCTGCTCGTTTAAAAATGACGAAAAAAATCTAATTGAGTTTATTGATAATCACGTTAAAATTATCGAGCCAAAATTTAAAGCAATGAACATTGCAAGCTGGAACGCCAGCGCCACAGGAGAAAAGAAATTCTACGATGAACAGGCGGCAATAGAATTTGAAATCCGAAAAATCTATTCCAATAAAAAAGAATATGAACAACTTAAGAAATGGAAAGACGCTGGAAATATTAAAGACACACTTCTTCAACGTCAGTTAATTATACTTTTTAACAGTTATCTCACGAACCAAATAGATACTTCATTAATGAAACAGATAGTAGATAAGAGCGCTGAAATTGCTAATAAGTTCAATACATTCCGCGCCATTGTGGATGGAAAAATAATTGATGATAACAAGATTGAGGAGATTTTAAAGAAAGAAACTAATTCAGCAAAGCGTAAGAAGGTTTGGGAAGCAAGCAAAGAAGTCGGAAAAGCAGTTGCTCCGATGGTAATCGAATTGGTGAAACTTCGCAACAAAGCGGCGAGACAATTAGGATTTAAGAATTATTACGAGATGTCTCTTTCTGCATCTGAACAAAGTGTCAACGAAATTTTGACAATATTTGATGAATTAAAAACTTTGACCGATGAACCGTTCAAACAACTTAAATCTGAAATAGATATAAAATTATCAAAAAAATATAAAATCAAACCCGAGCAAATGCGACCCTGGCATTATCAGGATCGATTTTTCCAGGAAGCGCCTCAAATTGGTTCAGTTGATCTTGATAAATATTTCAAAGGAAAGAAAATTGAAGAGCTTGCCCGGGTCTTTTTTGAAAAGTTGAATTTAGAGGTAGATGATGTTTTGAAGAACAGTGATTTATACGGGCGCAAAGGAAAATATCAGCATGCATTTTGCACCGATATTGACCGATTAGGTGATGTGCGCATAATGCAAAGCATAGTTGATAACCATAGATGGATGAGCACAACCCTGCACGAACTTGGGCATGCGGCTTATTGCAAGTATGTAAATCGTGAGCTTCCATTTTTAATCCGTTCCGAATCACACTCTTTTACAACCGAAGCTATCGCTATGTTGATAGAAAGGCAAGCAAGCAATACACATTGGCTTCAAGCAATGGTTGGTATAAATAAAAAAGATAAAGAAACAGTCAACAAAGTCGGCAAAGAAAATTTACGCATGCAAGCGCTAATTTTCTGCAGATGGTCGCAAGTTATGATGCGATTTGAAAAAGCAATGTATGAAAATCCCGATCAAGACTTGAATAGTTTGTGGTGGAGAATGGTTAAAGAGTATCAGATGGTGAACCCGCCTGAGAACCGCAACTCACCGGATTGGGCGTCAAAAATTCATCTTGCTCAATATCCGGCTTATTATCATAATTACCAGCTTGGCGCACTAATGGCTTCGCAGTTACAAAGCTATATTGCTAAAAATATTCTTAGCCATATAGATATAAAAGAAGTGTGCTTCTATAACAAACCGGAAGTTGGCAATTATTTAAAAGAGAAGGTTTTTCAGCCAGGCGCCAGTATGAGATGGGATTATCTAATCAAAACTGCAACAGGCGAACCGCTTACTGCAAAATATTTTGCAGAAGAATATATAAAATAAAATTTATCAAAATGAACCGGAGTCCACTCTGCTTGTGGACTCCACAAAATTATTAATGGAAGGCAACATTATAGGATTTGGCGTATAAGAATTAGAAAATAAATCGTTAAGGCAAGCTACCGTAATATATTCGGTGTATAATCTTTAATCAGAATTATGAATAATTTGACAAAAGATACTTTAAATATTGTATATAAGTCGGACTTGCAGAATCAACTAATTTTATTCCACTTTTAAATAACGAGCAAATGACATGTCAACAAAAATATTAATAATCGACGACGATGAAAATTTTGTATTAACACTCCAAATGGAGTTCGAGTTAGACGGTTATACTGTTGAAACAGCAACAAGACCCTCTTTAGGTTTAGAAAAGTTAAAGCAATTTAATCCGGACATAATTTTGTTAGACTGGGAAATGTTAGAAATAAATGGAATCGAATTAGTAAAACAAATTAAAGCCGATATTAAATATAGAACATGTTATGTCATTATGATAACAGGCCGCACCGGCACTAAAAATATTGTTCTGGCGTTGGATGCCGGAGCGGATGATTTTCTACACAAACCATTTGAAATTGCAGAATTAAAGGCGCGCATCCGTTCTGGATTACGAATTCGCGAACTTGAAAAGCAAATTGCATCGGATACGAAATCATCGACAGTCTTAGAAATGGCGCTTACCGTAGCCGATAAAATCGGGAATCCATTGGTTGCGGCAAAGCTTTATCAACGAACGCTTATACAAAATCCCGCTATTAAAAACTCAAAAGAGCTGAACGAGGCTGTGATTACACTCGGAACGCTTTTAGATGAAGGATTAGAATTATTGAACAAATATCAGCTATTAAAAACACCTCGCTCAATTCAAGCCGCTGGTAACAAAAAAATGATTGCACCGGAATAAGGAGATATCGACGAAAATGACGGATATTAACAATCAATGTTTAAATTGTGGACTCAAAGAATCAGTAACTCCGCTATTACAAATGAGACACAAGGGAAAAACAATATGGATCTGCCCTCAATGCTTACCTACACTAATTCATGCGCCTCAAAAATTAACCGGCAAAATAGAAGATGCGGAACTGATTAAACCCTCAAAACACAAGCATTAATTTTGTATTAAAAATTTTTAAGCTCCAATCAAACCTACATAAATTGCTTGATAAAACAGTTGAGTTACACAATAAATACCGATCGGTAGGGGTAACCACATTTATTCTAACCGCTGGCGATAAAAATATAATTGCACCGAATAAACGAACTGGCGGAATATTAACATTTCATTGATTACATCTGAAATTTTAATTTTCAATTTTCCTTCAAAATTTTTATTACATTAATCCAAATAAAATTATAAGACGAATTAACTGGAGTATCTATGCCAATAAAAACTATTCTTGTAACCGGCGCCAACGGCGAAATCGGACATGGACTCATTGAACATCTCTCAGAATACGGCGGAATGCATATCATAGCGATGGATTTGGTTCCGATAGACGAAGCAGTGCGCATGCGTTGTCATCGTATTGTAACTGGGGATATTTTAGATTCTCATTTACTCGAGACACTTTCCACTGAACACGATTTCGACACAATCTATCATTTAGCCGCCTTGTTATCTACACGAGCTGAACGACAGCCGACGCTCGCTCATCGCGTAAATGTTGACGGCACATTGAATTTATTAGAAATTGCTGTTACACAATCACGCTTACAAGGACGCGAAATTAAATTTATTTATCCAAGTTCAATAGCCGTCTATGGATTACCTGACCTCGCGACAAAACAGGAAGCGGATAAAATTAAAGAAGATGAATGGCTTTATCCAAGAACTATGTACGGTATCAATAAACTTTACACCGAACAACTCGGCAGATATTATGCAAATTATTATCGTCAATTAGATGCAGAGCCGCCAAAGGGCCAAATTGATTTTCGCGGAGTGCGATTTCCCGGATTAATTAGCGCAGTAACATTACCGACTGGCGGAACAAGTGATTTTGCGCCAGAAATGCTTCATTCTGCGGCAAAGAATAAATCGTACGATTGTTTTGTTAGAGAAGACGCTCGCATTCCGTTTATGGCAATGCCCGATGCAATTTCAGCATTAATCAAACTTCAAGCGGCGCCTAGAAAAAAACTATCGCGCATGATTTATAATGTTGGCGCTTTTAATCCATCCGCATCAGAAATATTTCATTTAATTAATAAAGCTTTTCCAAATTTTAAAGTTACATTTAATGCAGATTATAGGAGACAAGCAATAATTGACAGTTGGCCTGCAAATGTGAACGACACTGCGGCAAGAACCGATTGGAATTGGTTGCCAGAGTACAATTTAGAAAAAGCTTTTATTGAATATCTAATACCTTCGGTAAAAAAACGTTACACAACAGATTGATAAGCATATTAGATTTAAAATATTGAGTAAAAAAATCTGGATTTTTAGGCAATTCTTGATTTAATTAGATACAGCAGTATTCAATCAGAATGAAAATCACAATATTTTTTGAAAGGAATATATTAAAATGCGTGTTGGAATATTAACAGGCGGGGGAGATGTTCCCGGACTAAATGCTTGTATGAAAGCCGCAGCCACTCGAATATTAGATGAAGGGTATGAAATTATCGGCATTAGAAGAGGATGGGGAGGAATTTTGAATTATAATCCAGATGATTCAAAAACTCACGAGGAATTAATTCTGCCATTAACAAAAAATACGGTAAGGACAATTGACAGAACAGGCGGGACATTTTTACACACATCGCGTACAAATCCCGGTAAAGTACGCCCAAAGGAAATGCCGGAATTTTTAAAAGGCAAGTTTGAACATAAAAACGGAACCGAACCAGCAGATTGCACAGCGCATTCATTGCGAGTTCTTGAGCATCTAAAATTGGACGGTCTTATTGCAATTGGCGGCGATGATACGCTTAGCTACGCTGTGCGTCTACATAAAGAAAATTTTCCGATGGTTTGCATTCCGAAAACAATGGATAACGACGTCTACGGCACAGATTATTGCATCGGATTTTCTACAGCTGTTACAAGAAGTGTGGAATTTATCAATGCGATGCGTACACCAAGTGGTTCGCATGAACGCATAGCTGTGGTAGAATTGTTCGGCAGATATTCTGGCGAGACATCGTTAATTTCTGCTTACCTTGCCGGCGTAGATAGAGCAATTATTTCAGAAGTTGATTTTGACTTAGATAAACTTATTAAATTTCTTATTGAAGATAGAAATGATAATCCGAGTCATTACGCAATTATGACTGTATCAGAAGGGGCGAAGCCAATTGGTGGAGAGATGTCTCTTTCCGGCGAAGCCGACGCATATGGACATAAAAAGCTCGGTGGCATTGGTCAATATATCGGATCTCAAATAGAAAAGAAATCAGGTGTTGGCGTTATGGTACAACAATTAGGATACTTGATGCGAGGCGGCGCGCCCGATGCGCTCGACCGCATGGTCGCTACAACCTATGGTTATCTTGCGGCAGATCTAATGATTCAGAAACGCTCAGGCCGCATGGTTGCTTTACGCGATGGGAAGTACACAACAATTTCAGCCAGTACAATTACTGAAGGCAAAAAATGTGTTGATGTTGAAGAATTGTATGATATAGAAAAGTATAGGCCAAAAGTTGCCCACTTGCTTGGCAAACCTATGTTTCTCTACTAATATTTCATATTTTTTAAAAACCATTAATCCCCTCTAATTCGAGGGGATTTTTTTTTATCATCAACAATTAATTGAAGAGCAGGTCTTCGACATAACGCGCAATTGCCGGTGAAGATGTCAATCCCGGTGATTCGATTCCAATCAAGTTAACAAATCCCTCAAGCCCTCTCTCCTTCTCATGAACGATTACAAAATCTCGGAATGGAGCGCCTTTGCTCTGCAATTTTGGTCTTATACCGCTAATATCAGGAAAAATATCATTCTCATTTATAGTTGGAAGAATTTTTTGAATTGCTTTCACAAATTCATGACGCTTGCTTTCAAGCACAGTGTAGTCTAAATTTCGATCGGGAAGATATTCAATATCAGGTCCAAATTTCAATCTTCCCCCCCAATCAATTAACGCATGAACGCCAAGACCTTCATTCACTGGAACAGGATATACCAAACGTGAAATCAACTTTGCTTTTGATGGAACTATAGAAAAATAACTTCCTTTTACATATTCAAGTCGCAAATCTTCCTTGTCTATATCAATGCCAATCATTTGAGCAATCAGATCAGAATTGAGTCCAGCAGAGTTAATTACTATCTCGCTTGAAAAATCTGATTTTCTTCCCGATTCATCAATAGTAATTCGATAACCTCCGTATATTTGTTCAATTCCAACAACCTCGCATCTGTGCTGAACCACAGCGCCGCTATTTTGCGCTCTGTAAAAAAAGAAGTCCATTAAGTCGTGAACACTAACCACACTCGTTAAAGGAGAAAATAACGCTCCAAAAGTATTAATATTCGGTTCAAGTTTTTTTACAGCCGCTTTATCGAGCAATTGCAATTCTACTCCATTCATCGCAGCATTATTTTTTATTTCCTGAAGTTTTTCTAATTCATTGGAGGAAGAAGCAGAAATTAATTTTGTGATTTGTTTGCATGGAATATTGTTTTGCCTACAAATTAAAAAGAGTTCATCCCTCCCTTCAACGCATAGCTTTGCTTTAAGCGAACCGGGTTTATAATAGATACCGGCATGTATAACTTCGCTGTTGCGACTTGAAGTTTCCATTCCATATTTTTCATTTTTTTCAATTAAAAGTAAATTAGGATGCTTTTCTGAAAGACGAGCGGCTATTGCAAGTCCGACAACGCCGGCGCCAATAATTGTTATTTCAAAGTCTGCCATTATGGATTTTAGATTGTAGATTTTAGATTTAACATTTTACAATAATGTAATACAAATTACAAAAATCATTTTATTATTCCCATATTAAATCTTGATTGCATGCTTTTTGCTTTGTATGTTTAGTAAAAAATATATCATCTGAAAGGAGGTGGAGTATGGGTAAAGGAGATCAACGTAGCAAGCGCGGAAAGATTTTTCGCGGCACGTGTGGAAAGAGCCGTAAAAGAAAAAATAGGAAATCTGCTGTAAAGCAGGAAAAGCCAGCATCTCAAAAATAAATTATTCCTAAACAGGTATAAAGATGTTTGCCCGCCGCAAACATCTTTTCCTGTAAGCATCTTTAGAATATTCAAATGAATGAGTCAAAAAAATTATTGCTTAGAATGATCGATGAAGCATATTATAAGCATACTTGGCACGGAACAAATTTGCGAGGTTCCATTCGGGGATTAACTTTCAATCAGGCATCATGGAGACCGTCAGCAGGAAGGCACAATATCTGGGAAATTGTTCTGCATACGGCTTATTGGAAATATGCAGTACGACGACGATTGCTCAATGAAAAACGCGGTTCCTTCCCGCTTAAGGGGAGCAACTGGTTTAAACGATCATCTGAATTTGGAGAAAAAATATGGAAGGCAGATGTAAAATTATTAGACGAAATGCATAAATCGCTTTTAAAAGCAGTGTCAGAAATGAATCCTTCTGAATTAAGGAAAAAACCTTCGAACAGCAAATTCTCAAACGAATCGATTATTTTCGGAATCGCCAACCACGATATTTACCACGCCGGACAGATTCAACTTATCAAACGACTATTGAAGTGATGCTTAAAATGTA
>JBBIII010000017.1:0-36512 GCA_037446575.1 Ignavibacteriales bacterium | reverse complement strand
ACATTCTGAGCGTTAATGTTGAAAATATATCATTGATATTTTGATGTTAAATAAATAAATCAGATAACTGTTGGCCGCCGCTCAATGTCCTTTTGAGTGCAATTATTCTAACTATGTGAAATGCCGATTTAATTATAGATGAGGTGTTTGATACAAATAGTTTATAAATTAATTCCTATTGAGAACCAGTGAGGTCCTCCAATTTTATTGTAGGATTTATAAGCATAATCAATTAGGTAGTCGTTAAAAACAAGTCCGCCTCCGAAAGAAAATCCTCCTAAGCCAGCGCTAGTACCCATTTTAAACTCTTTACGCTGTTTGTTATTATATCCGATGCGTAGACGTAGGGAACCGCTCATCAGAAATTCTGCGCCAAATGTAAAATTGCTGAATCTACTAAAAAAATTTGTTTGTTTCTCATTCATTCTATGAAACGTAAAATTTAGATAAACAGGAAGATGTTCTGGACGTTTGGTAATTCCGACTTTCACGTCCAAAGGTAAAAGTTCTGTGAACCCAGTGTAAGTTTTTATTTGATTGCCTACATTTAATACGCTTGCTCCAATGGTAAGGTTCTGCTCTTTTATTTCGTAGAGTAGACCAAAATCAAATGCATAAGCCGATGAGATATATTCTGCAATTGATGAATATATATATTTTGCGCTAAGCCCGATAAGTATATCATCATCGTAGTAAGTTGCAATACCAGCGGTTACAGCTAATTCAGTAACACCAAATGTGCCAATATCGCTCATTGTCCAATCTCTACGTGTAAAAGAACCATAGTCAATGTATGTAACACCAGAGCCAATATAACCAATGCCTTCAATATATTGACCGTAGCTTAAAGCGCCGGCATTGACATCCATTAAATATTTCAAATAGTTTGCTGAAATTCTTGGTATTGTTAACGTTCCTATTAACGCTGGATTATAAAATAAGCCATTTGGGTCGTCTTTCATTGATACAAAACTGCTATTTAGAGCCGCGCTTCGTGCGCTTACATCATTCTTTAAAAATTGGTATGTCCCTTGTTGGCTATATGCTGAAAACGTTAATGATAAAAAAAATATTATAAAAGTATTTTTCATTTTTTGAAATCTACTGAATAAGTCTTTGAAATTCAAGGTTACTTTATAGTAAATAATAAAAATTTTAAAGTTGCAGAGTGTCTCGTTTTAAAATAAATGAAAAAAGAAGTTCTAACGAAATAAATTATTTCAATGAAAAATATTTTCTTGCCGACGAATGAAGATTTTCAATTCGAAATCTTGCAATTATTCAGTGTAATCATATTAAAGAAAAGCATACTACTTAGATAACACAGATGAAACGAGATTTTCAGCAATTTTATATTTGTGAGTATAATATTCTTTTTGTGCCAGCTCCTATAGAGGCATCAGTATTTTTTAATTTCTTAAATGCGCACGTTTTTTACGAGAACTGCTTCGAAATCTTGCAGTTGTTTAGCACACATAATTTAGCAAATAAAGTGAAATAGGATCATTTAGGTAGTGGTTAAAAAAAATCAATTTTTTATACGCACGTAAGAATTCTAAGCGCAAAAATAAAAAATCTATTGAAAAAAAGATTATTTTTTCCTATTATATTCGGCAAACGATTGCGGGAACGATTGAATTTATTGAAAAGACAAACTACAATAGTTGACATTGCAAAAAAGTTAGGAATTTCCACTTCCACTGTTTCGCGTGCATTAAAAGACCATCCTGATATTAAAAAGGGAACAAAGGATTTAGTAAAAAAAATAGCAGTTGAACTAAATTATTCTCCTAACCCAATTGCCCAAAGTCTTAAAAGTAGCAGTACCAGAACTATAGGGGTTATAGTTCCAGAAATAAAGCACGATTTCTTCTCATCAGCCATTAGCGGAATAGAAGAGATTGCTTATCGGAAAGGTTATACAATAATATTAAGTCAATCGAATGAAAGTTATGAAAGAGAAGTTATAAATACGAATGCACTTTTACAGCATCGCGTTGCTGGTTTAATTGTTTCTATTTCACAGACCACAACGAATAGCGGACACTTTAAAAATGTATTGAACAGAAAAGTACCGCTTGTCTTTTTTGACCGAGTTTGTGATGATGTTAATACTCATAAGATATTGATTGATGATTACCAATGCGCTTATGATAGCGTTACGTATTTAATAAAAAAAGGATATAAGAGAATAGCTCATTTTTCAGGACCGAAAGAATTGGCAATTTGTCAAAAAAGGTATAAAGGTTACAGGGACGCATTAGAAAAAGCGTGTATTTTATTACCGAATGAGTTCGTTCAATTCGGAGGTATGCACGAACACAATGGCTACGACGCAATGAATAACATGTTTAAAAATAATATTTTACCCGATGCAATTTTTTCAGTAAATGACCCAGTAGCAATTGGCGCTTTTCAAAGGATTAAAGAACAAAAGCTCAGAATTCCTAATGATATTGCAATTTTAGGTTTTTCCGATAATAAGATAGCTTCATTAGTTGAACCGCAATTGACCACAGTACATCAACCCTCATTTGAGATGGGAAAAATATCGGCTGAAATTTTAATAGACACAATAGAAAATAAGATTACCGAACCAAAAATTATTGTTTTAGAAGCAAGTTTAATAATTAGAGAATCAACTTAATTTAATCATAAGGGAAACAGATGGAAGCCATTGGACTTACTATTGTAGATTGGATTATTATTATAATCTATTTCGGATTTGTGTTGGGAATAGGGGCGTATTTAAAAAAATATACTTTAAACCAAGAAGATTTCTTTCTTGCTGGAAGAAAAAACTCATCTTGGGTTGCCGGTTTGGCTTTTTTATCGGCGAATTTAGGCGCGCTAGAATTATTAGGAATGACAGGCAATACATTCAAGTACGGAATGTATGTTGCGCATTTTTATTGGATTGGCGCTATACCAGCAATGGTTTTTTTAGGCATTTATATGATGCCATTTTATTATAGCAGTAAAATCAATTCAATTCCCGGATATCTCAAACTACGGTTTGATGAAAAAACACGTGTGCTAAACGGTATATCATTCGCAATTATGACTATACTGGTTTCTGGAATTAATTTATACGCTATGGCGCTTGTGTTGCACACATTTCTTGGTTGGAATTGGGATGTAAGCATGTGGGTTTCAGCTTTAACGGTAGCCGCTTATGTTGCTTTTAGCGGTTTAATGTCAGCAATCTTTACCGAAATTATTCAATTCTTTTTAATTTGGTTTGGATTGGTTCTTGTGTCTATTTTGGGAATAGTTGAAATAGGAAGTTGGCAGGAAATTGTGGCACGCATTAACGCATACAGCGGAGAAATTTCATTCACAACTTTATGGTCTACTTCTTCCGATCCGACATTGAATGGTATGTTTATCCATTGGGGGGGTATTGTTTTAGGACTTGGGTTCGTTCTATCGTTTGGTTATTGGACGACAGATTTTCTTGTAGTTCAGCGCGCTTTTTCGGCTAAGGATTTGCGCGCCGCCCGGATGACGCCTATTCTCGCTTCATTCTTTAAAATGGCTTTACCTTTTATTGTAATACTTGCAGGATTAATTGCAATTGCGCTTTCAATAGATCCAAAAAGCGGTTTCAAATTATTACACGATGGGGGCAAAGTTAATTATGATTCTGCATTGCCGTTGTTGATTGCACGGTATTATCCCGCGGGATTAGTTGGTCTGGGCGTAACAGCATTACTTGCTGGATTTATGGCTGGACAAGCTGGGAATATCAGCGCATTTAACACAGTTTGGACTTATGATATTTATAGATCGGTATTATATAAAAAAGCATCCGATGCACATTTGTTGTGGATGGGAAGAGTTTCTACAGTTGTCGGAGTTCTGTTATCGCTTGTTACAGCTTACTGGGCAAAAAGTTTTCCAAGTATTATGGATTATATGCAAGCAATTTTTTCTTGGGTTAATGCCCCGCTTTTTGCAACTATGTTACTTGGTATGTTTGTCTGGTGGATAACTCCTAATGGAGCATTCTGGGGATTAATTGTTGGTATGCTTTCATCTTTCTTTATGTACTTGGCAGTTAAATTTGAGTGGTTCTCACAGAGTATTATAACATTATCGAATGTACAAAGCGACATGGCGGCAAACTTTTGGCGCGCTTGGTGGGCATGGTTGATTTGTTTTATTCTAACCATATCAATTAGTTTATTTACAAGGAAAAAGCCAAAAGAAGAACTTGTTGGTTTAGTTAAAGGATTGACAGAAGAAAAGCACGACCACCATTTACCTTATTTTAAACGACCTGCATTTTATGCAATATTATCTCTAATTGCAGTAATTGTGTTAAACATTATTTTTTGGTAAAGAAAGAGAGCAAACATGTCAGAACATCAAATGAAACCTATTTGGTATTTTGTTGGATTGATTTTAATGATTATAGGTGGAATTATTTTTCTAACAGGCATTTATCAAATAATAGTTCCGCCTCAACTAAAAACAGTATTGGCAGAAATTCATCCAAATATTTGGTGGGGAGCAATTATGTTTATATTTGGCGTGATTATGTTTTGGAAAACCAGGAAAATTGGAGATTAAAAGCAGTATGAATTATAAAAAGCTTATTAAGGAAAAATTTTTAGAGTTGTTCTTTGATAGACCTTTATTAATTAGCTCTCCTGGTAGAGTCAACCTTATTGGCGAACACACAGATTATAATATGGGATTTGTTTTACCTGCGGCAATTGATAAAGCAATTTATTTCGCAATTACTCCGAGAAACGATGACATATGTAAAGTTTTTGCATTCGACAAAAATGAAAAATTTGAATTTGAAATTGATAATCTTCTACCGTCCTCACTCCTTTGGCCAAACTACTTAATGGGTGTTATTGATCAAATAATAAAATCAAAATATAAAATAAGAGGGTTTAATTGTGTCTTTGGAGGCGATATACCCATTGGCGCTGGTTTATCATCTTCAGCCGCTATAGAAGGAGGATTAGCATTTTCATTAAATTATTTATTTTCATTAAATATCGAACCGCTTACATTAGTTAAATTATCTCAAAAAGCTGAGAACGAATTTGTCGGCGTTAAATGCGGAATAATGGATCAGTATATTAATATTTTTGGCAAAGCGGATAATGCGCTTCTTATAGATTGCCGTTCGCTTGATTATGATTATTATCCATTTAGCAATCAGAATGTATCCATAGTTTTGTTAGATACTTGTATTTCTCATTCCTTAGCATCTTCTGAATATAACCGTAGGCGGCTGGAATGTGCCGAGGGAGTAAATATTATTAAAAGTAAATATCCAAATGTATCGTCATTAAGAGATGTTACTACCGAAATGCTCAATAATGTAAAACCTGCAATGAGTGAGCTAATTTATAAAAGATGTAAGTATGTTGTGGAGGAAAATATTCGTGTAATTGAAGGATGTAAAGCATTGAAAGCCAACGATTTTAGAAATTTTGGTTCGCTTATGTATCAAACGCACATGGGATTAAGCAGTGAATATGAAGTAAGCTGTAACGAATTAGATTTTTTAGCTAAACTTGCTATGCATTATTCAGAAATTTATGGAGCGCGCATGATGGGCGGCGGTTTTGGAGGATGCACTATTAACCTTATCGAAAAAGATGCTGTTGAAAAAATCCTTCCGGAGATTATTATAAAATTCAAAAGCAGATTTGGTAGAGAGCCGAAGGCATATATTACTTCTATCAATTCTGGGACTCATATTATTTCAGATAATTAATGAAAACTGATATATCACATTATCCGCATAGACGAAAAAATATTCTAACAGGTGATTGGGTATTAGTGTCTCCGCATAGAACTGCTCGGCCCTGGCAAGGTGAAATTTCCAATATGCCGATTGAGCAAAAACCGAATATTGATCCTAATTGTTACTTATGTCCGGGTAATAAAAGATCAAACGGCAAAGTCAATCCGCAATATAAAAGCACATATGTATTTACTAACGATTTTTCTGCACTACTACCGAACGCACCTTCTTTAAAGAAAAATCTAAGAAATTTATTAATATCGAAGACTGAAAAAGGAATATGCCGTGTTTTGAATTTTTCACCGCGTCACGATTTAACCTTGGCAGAGATGAAAGAAAGCGATATTGCGCAAGTTATTACAGCTTGGCAGGAGGAATTTCGTAATTTGGGATTACTGGACTTTATAAATTCCGTGCAGATTTTCGAAAACAAAGGGGCGATGATGGGTAACAGTAATCCGCATCCACATTGCCAGATATGGGCACAGGAAAGTATTCCTGTTGAATTAGAAAAAGAAACAAAACAATTTAAACGGAATTATTTATTAACCAAAAGAAGTCTTTTAGCAGAATATATCAAATTGGAAATGAAGATAAAAGAACGATTAGTATATGAAAACACATCGTTTGTAATTTTAGTGCCTTTTTGGGCTGTATGGCCTTACGAAACTATCATCATCCCGAAGAGGAAAATGCCTGATATTTTATCAATGAATGAAATTGAGAAAAAAGATTTTGCAAATGCGATAAGCGTAATTACCATTAAGTATGATAATTTATTTAAAGTATCATTTCCTTATTCATCGGGATTGCACCAAGCGCCTACAGATGGTAAAAAGCACGATGAATGGCATTTTCACATGCATTTTTATCCGCCATTGTTACGCTCTGCGAAGATTAAAAAGTTTATGGTAGGGTACGAAATGCTCGCCGAGCCACAACGAGATATATCCCCAGAATGCAGCGCGCAGATATTAAAAGGATTGTCTCTCGGTCATTATAAAAAAAGTAAATACTAGATTTATACTTCGTCGGAGTACTGAACAAAAATCGGAAGTTATTTTGTAATGTTGTTGGATTTTATGGCAGACATACTTTTGGTATAAGTGTCTAAGCGTACCTCTATTCGGTTGATAAAATAGCTGTAAAGTTAATAAAGGCATAGATTTATCCGAAATAAGTGTGCATTTGATAAGTAGAATTTCCGCTTGTAGATTTCATCTTCTCCCAGAAGAAAACGCGCGGTGCATAAAATGCAATCCGATGGAATTGGTGTCAGGAATTTTTTCCTGACACACCTTGCGGAGAATTTTCTTCCCTCGCTTATTTTAATATAGAATCCTAAATTAGTTTTACTTTGTATGATATATGTAAAATAGCTCATAAATAAGAAAAGCCTATTATTAACATATAGGCTTTTTTCCCTGCGGGGCCGACGAGACTTCCCGATTCTACGAATCGGGACGACCTCCTGCGTTCATAATAAGGGCTTCAATAAACTTTCGACTTTTCTTACGTTTGATTTCTTTCTCAAATTTTATAGCTTCTGACTTAGAATTAAACTTTTTTGTGTAGACAAGTTCCCAGGGGCCACGATTTTTAGTAGAGCGTGTCCAACCATCATTATGTCGTTGAAGTCTTAATAGAGGATTGTCAGAGGAACCGATATAGAATCCTAAATTAGTTTTACTTTGTATGATATATGTAAAATAGCTCATAAATAAGAAAAGCCTATTATTAACATATAGGCTTTTTTCCCTGCGGGGCCGACGAGACTCGAACTCGCGACCTCCTGCGTGACAGGCAGGCGCTCTAACCAAACTGAGCTACGACCCCTAAAAACTATAATAATATAGCGTATAATGTAGCGTAATGCAATACTAGAATAAAAAAAGGCGGCAACAATAATTCACCGCCTTTGAATAATAACCTATTGAGCGATATTAATTAAATGTATATCGCAATGTAAACTGAACTCGAAACACATCGTTTAGTGTAAGAGTTTGAACATAAGATTGACTTATCAACTTTGTCGCGTCCAATGGGTCCTGACGAAGTCGATATAATGCTTTTCCATCTGTTCCCGTAGGTCGGGCAATTAATGGAGTTGTAGTCGTAAGTGTTTTTGCGACACCCCAATTTTTATTAATCAGGTTTGTGAAATATGTTTGTATGAAAAAACCGATTCGAAAACATAAAAAAGAATCTGTTTTTTTATTATTGTTCGAATGAACTTAAATAACAAATAAATAAAAGGCAATTCATTTTTGTTAAATATTTATTACAAAATCTGGAATTTAATATAACTGAAGCCAGCCCTCTACCGATGAATTCAGGAGATGCTTGCCACATTCATCTTATATTGCTATTAAATCATTTTGAGGTAAAATTTCTTATAAAAATGAAATTCTCTCCACAAAAACATAAGTGAAACTAAGCGGCAATCATAAAAATTATTAGGTGTTAATGATGAAAGAATAAATTTTCATAACCCATTAAAAAACCCAAATAAATTTGATTTTTTTGTTGACATTTGTTCGAAAAACAACATATATTTCCATTCGTATTAACAAGAAAACGAAGGGTGTGCTTTTTTTCGTTTGTCTATGTGGTTTTATTAATTAAATAATTTATCACTATTTTAAAGAGGGAATTCTATGGGAAAATCAATGACAAAAAGCCAAATTGCAGCTCATCTTGCGAGCAAGTTTGAGTTGAAGAAAAAAGTTGCTGTTGGGCTACTGGAAGAAGTAGCAAATCTAGCGTACAGAGAGGCAAAAAATTCATTTACATTGCCAGGCGTTGGGAAGTTAGTGCTGGTCGAAAGGAAAGCTCGTATCGGCAGAAATCCGGCAACAGGTGAACAAATCAACATTCCAGCTAAGACAGTCGTAAAATTTAGAGTATCTAAAGTGGCAAAGGAAGCTATTTTAGCTCAAAAGTAATGTCAATATTTGTGCGAATTTATAAGGCGCCGAGAAATTTTTCTCTCGACGCTTTTTTTATCTAATTAAATGTGTACAAAAAAGGTCTTTAAGTAAGTATGAACGAGTTCTCTCCGATAAACAAAAAAACGCTATTTTTAAATATCATTTGGCATCAACATCAACCTCTTTATCTTGACCCCGAAACTGATCAATTACAGGGACCCTGGGTTCGCAGTCATGGAACAAAAGATTACTACGATATGGCGGCTATAGTTGAAAAATATCCTAATGTTCATTTTACAGTCAATCTTACCTCTTCGCTTCTTTTTCAACTCCAGAAATATTATGTAGATCGGCTTTTGCCTTTTATAAATTTTAAGAAAAATAGAATTGATGCTAATGCTTATTTTACTAAGTATGGAGGAAAGACCGACCCTTGGATTGATTTAGCACTAAAACCTACAAATAAGTTTAATAATCGTGATTTAGAATTCTTATTAACTAATGTATGGAATGCTTTTGGTGTTAATGAAGTTGTAATTGACCGTTTTCCCGAGTATAAAAAATTGAGAGAAAAATTTAGGCAAGAGGGGAAAAGCAAGCTAACAGAGCAGGATTTACGCGAGATAAAATTCTGGTTCTATCTCGCTCATTTCGATCCGGATTTTCTTGATAACACTTACAAGCTCTGCACCGGTAAGATCGTCGATTTATCAGATTTAATTCAAAAAAAAGCAGGCGGAATTTATTTACTAAAAAAACAAATTGACGAAGACCAATGTAATAGAATTATTGTTGAAACCATAAAAATTTTATCAGCAGTAGTGCCTTTGCACAAAAAATTAATGTATAAGCATTCTGCTAATAAAGGACAAATTGAAATAATCACAACGCCTTACTACCATCCAATTTTACCATTGTTGTACGATTCGGATTTGGCAAAGCTTTGCCAACCTAATGATCCAATGCCGCCACGATTCCATTATTCAAAAGATGCCGAAGCACAGATTGCTAAAGCAGTTTTTGAGTACAAAAAAACATTTGGCGCAAAACCGACAGGTATGTGGCCTGCCGAGGGATCAGTTGCGCATGATATAATTTCTGTCTTTGCTAAACAGGGAATTAGTTGGATTGCAACTGATCAAAAAATTCTTGAACGATCAAAAGCCGCTCAAAAAGCTTGCTTCTATCCTTATGCGGCGTATCCCGTAAGTAATTCGAATGAAAAAGAAGCTGCGGTTATTGTGTTTAGAGAAACAGAATTATCTGATAAAATAGGTTTTGTTTATAAGGATTATGAGGGGGAACATGCCGCTGATGATTTTATAAACTCAATTTTAAAATATGTCCCTAATCAAGACGAGCCAGATAGACTTCTAACGGTTATACTCGATGGTGAAAATGCATGGGAATGGTATAAGTATGATAATGACGGCAAAAATTTTCAGAATGTTTTATATCGAAAATTATCTAAACTTTACGAAACACGCCAAGTGGTTACATCAACAGTTACAGAATATATTTATGGAAATCCATATCGCGGAATTCCTGCGCATCCTATTGAATTATTGCCTAAGATTGATTGGTTATGGCCTGGTTCATGGATTAACGCCAACTACGATACATGGATAGGAGAAGAGGAAGAAAATACAGCTTGGGAGTACTTATTAATAGCTCGTCAAGATCTTGAGAATTCTAAATTGCCGCAACCCAACCCCTCAAAATTACCACCTAAGGAAAAATCTAAAGCATGGTATATATACCGAGCTTGGGAATCTTTGTACGCGGCAGAAGGCTCGGATTGGTTTTGGTGGTATGGTACAGATCAAAATGCGCCTTCAGGTGATAAACCTTTTGATGTTGCTTTTATTACGCATTTAAAAAATATATATAAATATGCAAAACTTGCTGGCGGAAAAATGCCAAAGCGTGATTTCAAACCTATTTCGCGAACTACGGTAATAGATGAAGAAAGAATTTCTCAAGGTACAATGGCGCAAAGTCAACCCGATTTAGTGCAAGTATTATTTCAGTGCGATGCACGAGGAATTTATGTTCGCAAATCTTTATACATAGCAGGTAATGTTGAAAAATTAGGCAATTGGACGCCTAATAAAATTCGGCTATATAATGATGGATCACATGGAGATCCAATTGCCGATGACAGTATTTGGGCTGTTGAAATTTACCTGCAGGAAGGGGCTGAAATTGAATATAAATATACAAACAGTGGCGCGGAGGGAAGTTGGGACCCGGGTGAAGAGTTTCCATATATCAATCGTAAAATTAAAGTTCAACGCTCAGAATCGGGTAAAATGGTATTGTTAGATAGATTTGGTCAGATTTAAAAAATTTGTCTATAGGAATGCTCCTATGCAAAATAGAAAATTGCATTTTGCTGTTTTGATAATATTACTTTTATTTTTATACGGCTGTACGTCAAAAAAAATCAATGAATTGCCAGCGCGTTACAGTGAGGATTGGGTAAAAAAAGGCATTATTTATCAAGTCGATCATCGAGCATTATTAAAATATAAAACTTTTGACTTTCCCGAAAATTTTTTAAAAGATATAAAGAAAAGCGGGTACACAATTATTTCTTTATCCACTATTCATCCTATCGGTGAATTAAATAAAAAAGGAAAACTCGGCAGTTCTTATGCTATTAAAGATCATTATGGAATAAATCCAGAATTTGGAACAGTTGACGATTTCAAATCATTAGTAACAACAGCGCATAAGCTCGAATTAAAAATTATTATTAATCTTGTGGCAAACTTTGCATCGTGGGATAGCCAAATACTAATGGAACACCCAGAATGGTTCGTGCACAATGACGATGGTGCAATAGTCTCGCCAAGCGCGGAATTATACGATGTCGCTCAATTTGACTTTAATCAACACGAACCGCGAAAATATATGATCTCGGTTATGAAATATTGGATAAGAGAGATGGATATTGATGGATTCATTTGCACAGCATCTGAATGGACGCCGGTTGAATTCTGGAATATTGCGCGCAAGGAATTAGAAAAAATTAGACCAGTGATAATGATTTCTGAAAGCGATTCCCCAGAACATCGCTTAAAAGCTTTCGATATTGGCTACTCTTGGAATATTGGCGATTTAGTTATGGACATCGTAGATGGCAAAATAAATGCAATTGCAATCGACGATTTTCTAAACGCAGAAAAACAAAAATATCCGATTGGTTCATTGCATTTGCGTCCTATTTATAAAACCGATATTAACACAAAGCCAGAAGAATTCAAATTGTTATCTCGACAAAATGAAAAACTTGCACGCGTTTTACAATTTACACTACCCGGGATACCATTGATTTATCGCAACGAAGAAATCAATAGCTATGTGAATGATTTATCTGAACAGAGGAAATTAGAGTTGTCAAAAAGCGCGCTTATTGAATTACTCAGTCAATTGCGTAATACCCGAACGGCTTTGCAAGAGGGGAGGTTTTTCAATTTACAAAATTCAGATAGCGCAAGCGTTTTTTCGTTTTTTCGTATATCTGATGAAGATACAGTTCTCGTAGCAATTAATTTTTCAGAGATAAAAAAAGAAACGAAAATCCAGATTCAATCAAATAACTCAATTTTATGGAAAGATGTAGCTTCGGACAAAATATTTCATGCGCGCAATAATTCTTTAATTATTTCATTATTACCATTAGATTACGCGATATTGGTCCCAACAACTAAGGATAAAGCAAAATGAAATTTTACACCGAATACTTATGGTTCAATACAAAAAAACATCGTGAATATTTAAACATAACAGACGAAGTTGAAACAATAGTTGCAAAAAGCGGAATTAAGGAAGGAATGGTTCTTGTGTCGGCTATGCACATTACAGCCGGAGTTTATATTAACGATGCTGAATCGGGGTTGATACAAGATATTGATGAGTGGTTAGAGAAACTTGCACCGTTCAATCCGAATTACCGTCATCATCGAACGGGCGAAACAAATGGAGACGCTCACTTGAAAAGCTTACTTATTCACCACGAAGTAATTGTTCCTGTAACAGATGGTAAATTAGATTTTGGACCCTGGCAGCAAATTTACTACGCCGAATTTGATGGACAACGGCGCAAACGGCTTATAGTAAAAGTAATGGGCGAATAATTTATTTAATATTCTAATGTCGAAAAAGATTAATCATATTTTTGAGTATATGCTTTTTCAAATTACAAGCTTATTGGTTCGGCTATTACCATTTAATCATGTATATAAATTTGGGTATTGCATAGCAAAGTGGTTTTTCCCGATTTTAAAATCCCGACGAAATGTAGCTTTACGAAATCTTCATAATGCATTTCCAGAAAAAAAATATTCGGAGTTAAAGCAAATCGCATTACGATCATTTCAGAATATTGCGGCTACATTTTTGGAATTACTTTGGTACCCAAATTTGTCTAAGGAAATAATTGAAAGAAGGGTTAAAATCGAAAATATTGAATTGATAGAAAGATTATTAAAAGAGGGGAGGGGATTAATTTTTCTTACGGCTCACTTCGGAAGTTGGGAGCTCGCAATGCAAGCAATTGCTATAAATTACAACAAAAAATTCTATGCAATGGCAAAACCGCAATCTAATATTTTGGTTGATAAGAAAATTACAAAGTGGCGTGAAAAATTTGGTTTAAAAATAATAACAATGTCCGGCGCTAGAGAAATATTGCGCGCTCTTCAAGAAGGTAGTATTATAGGATTAGTAGCGGATCAATCGGCGCCGCGCGAAAGTATTCTAGTGGAATTTTTTGGAAGAGCAGTTCCGACTTTTCAAGGTCCCGCATTATTTGCCCTCAAAACTCGCGCGCCTATCGTATTTGGATGTACAATTCGGCAGGAAGATGGAACTTATAAAATGAAATTAGCGCTTGTTGATTACGCAGATCTATATGAAAGCACCGAAGAGAATGTTATAGAGCTTACTCGCCGCCAAGTTCAGGTTACTGAAAGAGCTATTCGCCAATATCCTGAACAATGGATGTGGATGCATAAGCGATGGAAACATGTGCCAGATAGAGAAGATATCGCAAAATGGTAAAGACATTCCAAAATATTTTAGTAATCCAAACAGCGTTTATTGGCGATGCAATTCTGACTTTACCCATAGTTCAAATTATCAAAAAAAAATATTCCAATGCCTCAATTGATGTTGTGGCAATTCCGCGAACCGCAGGAGTATTTGCAAATCATCCTGCAATTTCTGAAATCATCGTTTATGATAAACGCGGGAAAGACAAAGGCGCGGCTGGATTATTTCGAATTAAAAATCAAATCGGGAAAAAGAATTATGACATAATAATTGTGCCTCACAGATCGCTGCGGAGCGCATTATTAGCTTGGCTGATCAAACCTAAAATAAGCGTCGGTTTTAATAGAAGCGCTGGCAAATGGTTGTTTAAAGAAATTGTTCGTTATGATTCAACTATGCACGAAATTGATCGGAATATATCACTGCTTAAGCCATTAGGTCTTACCGAATCAGAAAGGGAGCTGCCTCAACTTTATCCATCGCTTGAAGATAAAGCGACAGTTGATAGACTTCTAATTGAATGTAAATTAAGTTCAAAACATAAGTATGTAACGATTGCGCCCGGCACAATTTGGAATACAAAACGTTGGCCAACTGAAAGATTTGCAGTGGTATGCAGAAAGCTAATAAATCAAAATGTTCCTGTTATACTTATTGGAGGTAAAGAAGATAAGTTATTGTGTGAGGAAATTATTGGAATCGTTCAATCAAAAATAATTTTTAATACGGCTGGAAGGTTAACGCTTTTACAGTCGGCTGAAATAATTCGACGCGGTCGAGTTTTAGTTACTAACGATAGCGCGCCAATGCACATTGGGGTTTCAGTTGGAACGCCGGTGGTTGCAATTTTTGGCGCAACTGCGCCAGAATTCGGTTTTGCTCCTGTAGGGAAAAATGATATTATTGTTGAAATTAAAGGACTTAAATGTCGACCATGCGCAATTCATGGCGGAAAAAAATGTCCAATAAAAACTTTTGAATGTATGATTTCAATAAGCCCAGAATTAGTATTTGAAAAAATTATGTTAATTTTAGAAAATAAATAATCAATCGTTCTATTTAGATTAAAGGATGCAATTATGAAAATTACAAAAGCCGTTGTTACCGCCGCAGGTAAAGGACAGAGGAATTTGCCGCTACAAACGCTTATTGATAAGGATGGCGAACAGAAATCGGTTCTTAGCATCATTTTAGATGAAGTAGTAAGCGCAGGCGTTAAAGATATTTGTATTATAATTCATCCCGATGATGAAATCGCATTTCGTTCCGTAGCGGGCGAGCATTCCAATCATCTTACTTTTGTAAGCCAAGCAGAACCCAAAGGATATGGACATGCAATATGGCGAGCAAAAGATTTTGTGAAGTCTGAATCATTTCTACATTTAATCGGAGATCATTTATACGTAAGCAGAACAAATAAAAGATGCGCGCAAAGAGTAGTTGAGGTAGCGGAAGCAGAATCGTGCTCTGTTTCAGCAGTACAGGCGACGCGCGAAGGATTACTGCCAAACTATGGAGCAATTAGCGGCAAACGAGTTCATGGTAGGGATGATCTATATTCAGTGGAAAAAGTAATTGAAAAACCGACTCCAACGGAAGCCGAACAACGCTTAATTGTGCCCGGACTAAGAGCCGGATTTTATCTTTGTTTTTTTGGCATACATGTTTTAACGCCGGCTGTTATGGATATTTTAGATTATGAATTAAATAAAAAGGATGGAAAAAATATTTCTCAAATAACCCTTTCTACCGCGCTTCAAGAATTATCAAGAAAAGAAAAATATCTATCGATAGAGATGAATGATTATAGGTATAATGTAGGCGTTAAATATGGATTGTTGAATGCGCAACTTGCGCTTGCGTTAAGCGGGATGGATAGAGATAAAGTGATTTCAATGCTGATGGAGACGCTTTTACTGCGCGAACAGCGTTCGGAAGGAAGGAACGATTGATGAGCAAATTAATTGATCTTATTCTATCAGAAAATCCAGATATCCGAAATCAATCGCTGGATGTTTTCTGTAAATCGGCGTCAATAAAAGAGCTGTTAAATGAGTGCGATAAGTTGGAAGAATTTCGTAAAGCGAGCGACAATTTATACGAGCAAGTTCGCGCCCTTTTTTTCCTTTATGATATTCATCGTTTTCATTTACCTCTGAAGGATGGATTTCCTTCCGGCGGTCTTATTCCGTTTGATGGTTATGAGGATCTGTTACAGCGCAGATTTGAAGAAGCAATTCAAAAATATCTGACGATTCAGAAAACGAGCGGCGCGTGTGATGGAATTTCGAGCGCGCTCGCGGCGGCATACAGAAATCTTGGTTTTCAGACGCTTGCAAACCAAGTGCGGGCGAGCGTCCGTTCTGTAAGAGGAAATCAGTGGATGTTTAGAGCCGGACATCCTTCGGATCATCCACTGCGAATTGTTCCGGAGCTTACAAAAAAAGAGAATAAATTATTTCCAATTCTTCATGAACAAACTCCGGTTAGAATGGATTTATCGCATAGCGGATGGAGCGATATTTTCTTCTTAGGTATGGATTTTCCGGAAGGGGCGCGCGTTCTAAATATTTCAATTGATTTATCGATAAGAGAACAAAACAGCCAACAATCTCCGCGTCCGCCTGTAGAGGTTTTTTTTAGAGTTATAAATAAACCTGTAATTCGTTTAGTAAGCGCCGATCTTTGCGCAGTTACTGAAATTACAACGTTCAGACAAGTATTTGATTACGCGGCAGATTATCTTGGCTTGTTAAAAGCCGCAATCATTGCTTCGGGTATTGTGCCTCCAAGTATGGAAGGCGCCAATCAACCAATTTCTGATTTGTTAACGGAGCTGGTTGGCCCTAATTTGGGAATTGAAATTGTAAGTCAGGTAAATGAAATTCCAAAAGGTTCGCGTTTAGCGGTTTCGACAACGTTGCTTGCTTCAATCATTGCAGTGTGCATGCGAGCAACAGGGCAAACCGCATCGCTGACTGGCGCGTTAACTGAAATTGAAAGGCGAACAGTAGCGGCGCGTGCAATACTTGGCGAATGGCTCGGCGGCTCGGGCGGCGGCTGGCAAGATTCCGGCGGCGTTTGGCCCGGAATTAAATTGATTCAAGGTGAAAAAAGCAAAGATGGCGATATTGAATTTGGTATAAGTCGCGGTTGTTTGCTACCTCAGCATACAATTCTAAATCAGAATGAAGTTACTGAAAATACGCGTCGACAACTGCAAGATAGTTTGGTGCTTGTCCATGGAGGTATGGCGCAGGATGTCGGTCCGATTTTAGAAATGGTAACTGAGCGTTATTTACTTCGTTCTGAAATTGAATGGAAAGGAAGATTGAAAGCAATGTCGTTGTTCGATCAAATTGTCGAACAGCTAAAACAAGGAGATATCAGTCAAATTGGGAAACTAACAAATGCAAATTTCTTTGGACCTATTCAGACAATAATTCCTTGGGCTACAAATTTATACACTGAATCAATAATTAACAGAGTTGAAAAAGAATTTGGAAAAGATTTTTGGGGATTCTGGATGCTCGGCGGTATGTCTGGCGGTGGCATGGGTTTTATGTTCCACCCATCGCGTAAAGAGAAAGCTCAAACTCGTTTGCAAGAAATTATGCGGGAGCAAAAAAAGCGTTATGAAGGTGGAATTCCATTTGCAATGGAACCGGTAGTGTACGATTTTAAAATTAATGAAAAAGGCACTTGGGCGGAAATTATGACAGGCGAAAATACAATTATGTCTAAACATTATTACTCGCTTGTGATTCCATCTATAATCAGACAAGACCCACGGGCGATTACTCAAGAACAACGCATCGAATTAGAACATTTCACCGCTATTTCCAAAACTCATCCGGCTTTCGATGGAATGTTTCAACAGATATTAGATAGAATTCTGCCGGAAGGGGAAAAACATACATCGCAACAGCAGAACTTAGAAGAATTATTGGTGAAGTATGGATTTGATAGAATCCAACATGAGCAAATAAAAACCGATTTGAGAAGCGGGCGCATCGGACTTTCTCAAAATCGTCTTCCAGTAAGCACTGCAATCGAAGATGTAAAAATTGATGAACTGTATGATATAAAAGATAGAGAGCATTCCAAATTTGCGTCAATCGGTTCAGATGCTATAGCTTCTGGTACAGTGGCAGTTCTTACTCTTGCCGCAGGCGCCGGAAGCAGATGGACTAAGGGAGCTGGCACTGTAAAAGCATTAAATCCGTTTTGCAGAATTAACGGCGCGCATAGAACTTTTATAGAAACACATTTAGCAAAAAGTAGAAAGACAAATAAAAAATTTGGAATTAAAATTCCGCATATAATTTCAACAAGCTATCTTACGCATGAAGCTATTAAAAATTATTTGCAATCGGAGAATAATTATGGGTATGAAGGCGAGGTTATGCTTTCTACCGGCAGTATAGTAGGTCTTCGTCTTGTTCCAACTGTGCGAGATTTACGTTTCGCTTGGCAGGAAATGCCCCAGCAAATTTTGGATGAGCAAGCCCAGAAAGTTTTAGATAGTTTGCATTCAGCTTTAATGGATTGGGCGCAAAAGAGCGGCGAAGCAAGCGATTACACAGACAACCTGCCGATGCAATGTCTAAATCCTATTGGGCATTGGTATGAAATCCCAAATCTGTTTAGAAATGGCATTCTTCTACAATTGATAAATTCGAATCCAAAGCTAAGATATTTACTAGTTCACAATATAGATACGATGGGAGCAAACATTGAGCCGGTAATTCTTGGCAGGCACATAGAATCAAAAGCCGCAATGACAGCGGAAGTAATTACCCGGCGTTTGGATGATCGCGGCGGCGGATTAGCAAACATTGACGGCAAAATTCGGTTAGTTGAAGGACTTGCATTGCCTCGCGAAGAGTTTGAGTTTGTTCTCTCATATTATAACTCAGCCACTTATTGGATTGATATTGATCAATTGCTTAGTGTGTTCGGACTCCATCGCAAAGATTTAAGCGATCAAACTCGCGTTACAGAAGCTGTGCGTTCTATTGCATTGCGTATGCCTACGTACATTACTCTAAAAAATGTCAAGAAGCGCTGGGGCAAAGGGCAGGAAGATATTTACCCTACGCTTCAATATGAAAAGCTTTGGGGCGATATGACAATTCTTCCGGAATTAAAATGTTCTTACATAGTTGTTCCGCGAATGCGTGGTCAACAATTAAAAGAACCCGCGCAAATGGATGGCTGGCTAAGAGATGGCTCAGCAGATTATGTGGAGAAATTGTGCGAGTGGGAGAAGTGATTGACATCGATATAAATCATTATTTGAATCTCTTTAAAAACTTCTCTACATTTATAACAGAAAATAAACCTGCGCCCGTAGCTCAGCTGGATAGAGCGACAGCCTCCGGAGCTGTAGGCCAGGCGTTCGAATCGCCTCGGGCGTACGTTCTTTATTTAATAATTAACAGAATTAAGGATTATTATGTTAAAACCTCAAAAAAAGATTACAAAAAAAGAGATAAAAGAAGACAAACTAATAACAACTTACTTTAAAGCCCGTACATGGGTTGAAGCAAATAGAAAATTAGTTACTTATATAGTTGCAGCGCCGTTCGTAATTATTGCGCTATTGTTTTGGTGGAATCAGAAAACTGATGAGTGGAATGATAGAGCTAATACTATGCTGGCACGAATAATTCAATATTACAATGATGGAAAATATGATAATGCGATTAATGGCGTCCCTCAAGAAGGAATACAAGGACTACAAGCGATTGTTGATGAGTATGGAAGCACGAATACAGGCGAAATAGCAAAATTATTTTTAGCTAATTCCTATTTTGCACAAAAAGAATATGACAAAGCTTTAGAATACTATGATGATATTAGCGTAAAAGATAAAATGCTCACTGCCGCCGCTTTAGCCGGAATGGCGGCTTGTTACGAAGTAAAAGGCGAATCGAAAAATGCCGCTAAATACTTCGAAAAAGCGGCTTTAAAAAATATGTCTGCTGTTCAAGCTCCAAATAATTTACATAAATCTGCTATAAATTATGCAACAAGCGGCAATAAAGAAAAAGCGGTAGAACTTTTAAAAAAGCTAAAAAAAGAATTTCCAACATCAACTTACGCTCGAGATGTAGATAGATATATAGCTGAATATAGTTCGTAATTTATAAACTAATTAACACCGCTAATGTGCTTTTTAAAAAATAATTTACTAATCATTGGCGGTTTTATTTTAAATGAATTCTAAACAAGAGTGACAATATGTCGCTCCTGCCCCAAAAACCTTACTCAAATCGAATTCTCCAGATTTCTATTCCTGCAATAGCTGGAATGTCTTCTCAGATGATTGTTTCAATCATTGATACGGCAATGGTTGGACGTCTTGGTAATTCTGCAATTGCTTTAGCGGCAATGGGGTTGGGTGTTCTTGCAACTTGGACTTTAACAAGTTTCTTTTCAAGCTTAGCTACCGGAACACATATACTTACCGCAAGAAGGTACGGCGAAGGAAAATATGCCGCAGTTGGTACAGTTCTTAATAATTCTTTGGTACTTAGTTTTATTTTAGGTATTACATTCGGAATATTGGGCTGGTTCTTTTCGTATGATTTTATACAAATTTTCTCAAGCGATGAAAATGTAGCAAATGCAGCTGGCGAGTATATGAAATATCGCGCAATAGGGCTTCCTTTTTTTCTACTCAGTGTTTCATATAGAGGATTCTTTTATGGAATTGGGCACACAAAAATTTTTATGTTTTCGGCTATCGTATCATATATATTTAATATCATATTTAATTATTTATTGATTTTTGGTTCGTTTGGTTTTCCCGCTATGGGGTTAGCTGGCGCCGGACTTGCGGCTTCTATCGGTATGTTTCTAGGTCTGTTATTTTTTATTTTTGTAACTTTTCTGCCAAGCTATCGAAAAAGATATAAGTATTATGATTTTATATATATTGGACTTAAACATATTAAAAGTATTATTAGAATTTCATTGCCAGTCTCTTTTCAAAATGTTTTAATATTGCTCGGTTTTCTTCTCTTTGTTGCAATTGCTGGAATTTTTGGCACAATTGAACAAGCGGCTACACAAGTTGTTATTACCTCCTTGTTCTTATCATTTATGCCTTGCTTTGGGTTTGGAATTGCTACGCAAACCTTAGTCGGTAATTCGCTTGGAGAAGGACATTTTCAAGATGCGAGGGCTTATGGAATTGAAACAGCAAAAATTGCCACTATTTTTACTCTGTTTGTTGGAATGATTTTCTTTTTCTTTCCCGATTCGGTCCTCAGCATTATTACGGATAATCTTACTGTTCGAAGTGTCGCAAAACCGATATTACAACTTGCAGGGATAGCCCAAGTAGTATATGGATCAGGAATTATTTTTGCCAATGCTTTGCAATCAGCAGGCGCAACGCTTTACGTGATGTTTATAGAAATTTTAACTCATTGGATAATTTTCCTTCCATTAGCTTATGTTTTAGGATTGAATTATGGAATTGTCGGAGCTTGGTTAGCTTTGCCGGTCTATATATTTTCTTATACAATCTTCACGTGGTTGAAATTTCATTCTGGCTCTTGGACAAATATGAAAGTGTAATAATTGCCGCGTATCAGACAAATAATATTGATTATTATTCCTGCAACACTCTTACCCATAATATTTATTTATGATGTAACACGCTCGGCTGTTAATTTTGAAGTAATTAGTCTTTCCATCATTCGCGAAATTTTTGTTGTCTTCACATTTGGGTTAATTTGTCTGTTTGTAATTAGTCATTACCGCGAACAGCGAAAAAACGCCACTAAGGAAATTGGAAAGATTTTATTTGCGCTCCTTTTTTCTTTGCTTCTAATTGCAGTTAGCGCTTTAATTCAACCTACTGTTGCCCAGGGCCGGGAATCGTTGAGCATAAATCAATCTATCGTATCAATTCTAATTTCTACAATTCTTACGGCAATGCTTGTTACGCTAACGATGTATCTACTTTTGATAATTTTGGATTTAATCCTTTTTAAAAGGAAGAGGAATACGAAAAAATATTATTATGCATATATTATTCTGCTTTCGTTGACATGCATAGCGGAATTATCATTCATTAAAAAAGAAATAGGATTTATTTCAACTGTTCTTTTTTCGCTCTCCATTCTTGCGATTATATTTAATTCCTTTAGGCAAAATTGGATTGTATATTTATCGAAACGTGAAAAGATATATTCAATAATATTTTCTGTATTGTTATTTATATCGTTAACAATTTTAAATTTATTTCTAACTCAAAATTCAATTACAAATAGTAAGTTAATAGCTTACAGCGGTTTATTGCATTCATTTATTCAATTGAATGCGCTTTTTGGCGCAGTCTATTTCGGCGTAACATTTGTAAGCGCATTGTTTCATTTGCCGACAGCAGAAGTATTCGAGAGGAAACAATCGGAATTAAGTTCTTTGCATAATTTAAGCCGTCTTGTTACACAAGTTTTCGATTTTAACGATTTAGTAAATACAGTCACCCAGATGACTACAGAAGTATGCGCGGCGAACAGCGTGTGGCTCGAGTTGTTCTTTATTGATGAAAACACAGGTGAGATAAACGTTGAAATTTCGGCAAAGAAAAATATATCACAACAAAAAATTGATCTGATTTCTGATAATAGTGCAATCCAATTACGCCATTATTTACTCGACACAAAAAAGGTATTGCTTGTAGATGATATCTGGTCAGATTATCGTACTAAAAATTTAAAGGATAAAGGGTTTAGCGGTTCGTTGTTAACAGTGCCGCTTCTTTCGCATGGCAAACTTATTGGCGTTTTAAATGCTACCAAGGATTATAAAAATGCCTTTGATCAAGATGATATTGAGGTAATGACAACTTTTGCAGATCATGTGAGCATTGCAATAGAAAATTCTCGACTTATTGCTAAATCAATTGAGCGTGAACGCTTACACCAAGAAATGATGGTCGCCCAAAGAATGCAAAAGAGACTTTTACCTCAATATTTACCGACTTTACCATCGGTAGAATTCTCGGCGGCTTCGGAATCATCTTTTGAAGTCGGCGGCGATTATTACGACATTATTGATTTATCTAAAAATAAATTTGGAATTGTTGTAGGCGATGTTTCGGGTAAAGGAGTTTCTGCGGCATTTTATATGGCAGAGGTGAAAGGTATTGTTTTGGCTCTCAGTAAAATTTCCAAAACTCCAAAAGAATTGTTGACTGGAGCAAATGAAGCGTTAAAGGAAAGCTTGGATAAAAATGCATTTATAAGCGCAATGTATGCGGTTCTTGATGCTAACGAAGAAACTTTAACGCTTGCGCGCGCAGGTCATTGTCCGGCATTGTTCATTAGTCAAGATAAAGCGGAATTTGTTAGACCGAATGGAATTGGATTGGGTTTAACAAAAAGAAACCAATTTGAGAACGCTATTGAAGAACGAAAAATTAAATTGAAAAAGGGAGATGTGTTTGTTTTCTATACAGATGGAATTACTGAGGCAAGAAATAGTATGATGGAAGAATATGGATATGATAGGCTTTTAAAAATCGCTATGGAAAGCAAGGAATACCCAGCAGATGTGATAAAAGACAGAATAATAAATAATGTCCGAACTTTTATTAGTATGGGTTCGTATAATGACGATATAACAATCATTATATTGAAATGGCTGGGGAATTGAAAATATTGGAGATGAGAGTGAATGAAAGAAAAGAGTTATAAGAAGGAGACCACCATGACTGATTTTAAAATAAACCAGAGAGATGGAGAGGGTATAAGCGTTATTGAATTAAAAGGATATCTTGACGCTCATACTGCGCCTGATCTCGAAAGTGCTTTTCAAAAACTATTAACAGAGAAGAAATATAACATAGTAGTAAATTGCCGCGATCTATCATATATAAGCAGCGCGGGGTTAGGCGTTTTTATGGCATATGTTGAAGACGTTCGGAAAAATAATGGCGATATCAAACTTACAAATATGTCTTCAAAAGTATATAATGTTTTTGATTTACTCGGTTTTCCAATGTTGTATGAAATTTATAAAGATGAAAAGGAAGCGATTGTTCGGTTCAATGATTTTAAAAAGAATCTCTAAATTCGATTGCAAAATATAAATTTGTGATGAAATTACGCGAAAAGTATATAACTAAAACAATAACAAGTCGCACAGATAAACTTATTGAAGTCAGAAAGTATGTGCGCACAGCGGCGCGAGCGTTCGGTTTTTCTGAAGAAGATACAGATAATATTGTTTTAGCTGTTGATGAAGCTTGTACGAATATAATCAAACATGCTTACGAAAATTTATCAGATCAAAAAATTGAAATAACAATAATTCATACAAATCGCTCTTTTGAAGTCAGAATTTATGATGAAGGTAGGTCGTTCGATCCGTCAACGCTGCGCCCGCCTAATATCAAGGAACATATCGGGCATAATAAACGCGGCGGATTAGGTGTATATTTGATGAAACGATTAATGGATAAGGTGGAATATAATTTCTCCCCCGGTAAAAGAAATGAAGTACGCCTGATAAAATTCAACCCAAATGTTTCAATGAAATCTGCGAGGTAAAAACGAAAAGGAAAAAGAAGCAAATAGTAACTTCGGAGCGGAGGCAAGCGGCAGATATTCTTCCATTATTTGAGTTCAGCAAAATTATTAATTCTTCGCTTGAGCTCGATTTTATACTTAGTACGGTTTTACGAACACTAATGGGTAAAATGCTGGTTACACGCGGCATTGTATTCCTAAAAAACTCAGATAAAGAATTTAGCGTTATTGCCGCAAAGGGCATCAATCAAAATATATTAAATCAGAGTATCATAGTTGAATCGTTACCGCGTTCAATAAAATCTATCGGGAGCATATCAAAAAAAAATGCAAAATGGCTCGAATTATTAAAAGCTCATCAACAGACAATTATTATACCTATCTTTTCACAAGAAAGGATAGTCGGCTATTTTTCACTTGGCGAGCGGTTTTCAGAAATCCCATATTCGCCTGCCGACAAAAAATTGATTGATTTATTAGTCAATCTTTCCGGTTCAGCGATTGAGAAAGCGCTAATTATAAATCAAGTAAAAGAGGTAAATCGGAATCTTGATAGAAAGGTTCAAGAGTTAAATACTTTATTTGATCTTGGCAAAGAATTCAATATCGGCTTAGATGAGAAAAAAGTCGTGCGCCTCATTACTTTTGCGCTTCTCGGACAGATAGGCATAAAAAAATATGCAATTTGTTTATTAGATGGAGAAGCGTTAAGTATAGTCGGGTCGCGTCTTGAAAAAGATATTGAACTTAATAGTATCTTGCCAAAAATATGCGACCTCGAGAAATCTTCAATTGTAACAGATTTATTGAAGCATAAGAAATATAAAATTGTCGCGGCTCAATTAATCCAAATGGGAATATCGGCTCTAATTCCAATGCACATCCAGAAAAAAACAAAAGGAATGATTTTGCTCGGAGAGAAATTAAATGGCGGGTTATATACTAATGCGGATCTTGAGTTTCTCTATTCTCTCGGCAATTTAGCAATTATCTCAATTGAAAATGCAAAACTGTTTAAAACTGCAATTGAAAAACAAAGAATGGAAGACGAACTCAATATTGCAAGAGAAATTCAACGCGGACTATTGCCAGAAACGTTGCCATCGATTGATAATTTTGATATTGCCGCTGTAACAATACCTTCAAAAGAAGTTGGCGGCGATTATTACGATGTAATTAAAAGAAACGAAAATGAATATATTATCGCTATTGCAGATGTTTCGGGTAAGGGAACGCCTGCCGCATTATTGATGGCTAATGTGCAAGCCGCTTTAAGAGCGTTATCGCCTCATTGCAAATCAATCTCTGAAACAACAGGGCAAATTAATGATTTGATATGTGCAAGTACGGGAAACAGCAACAAATTTATTACTTTTTTTTGGGGTATACTCGAATCGAATTCACGGCAATTCCGATATACGAATGCCGGACATAATCCGCCGATTGTGATTTCAAAAGAGGGGAAGATAAAAGAATTAAACGAAGGCGGGTTAATTCTTGGAGTATTTAAAACATCAACGCCTTATGAAGAATCCGTTGTTACGCTAATGCCAGGCGATGTCTTGATTATGTACACAGACGGAATTAGCGAAGCAATGAATCTAAATAACGAACAGTATTCAGAGGAAAGGCTCTTAAAGCTTCTCAAAGAATCGAAACAGGTTAGCTCAAGAGAAATTATAAAACATGTTCAAAAAGACTTAGATTCTTTTACTCAAGGCGCACTCCATTCGGACGACATAACTATATTAGCGATAAAAGCAGTATAATTTTCGACCTAATTTCACTTATTGATAATACAGCTCTCTTTGCTTAAATTCTATTCGTTTCCAGCAATTCATTATATGTTTATTTTCAGATAAAAGATTTTTTTCTGGGAATAAAAAAAATAAAGGAAAATAATTGAATGAAATATGATTTTTTAAATATCGAAAAGAAATGGCAAGATTATTGGGAAAAAGAAAAAACTTTCCGTGTTTTGGATAATGAAGCTAAACCTAAACTATATGTTTTAGATATGTTTCCATATCCATCTGGAGCCGGATTACATGTTGGGCATCCGGAGGGCTATACTGCTACGGATATTTTATGTCGCTATAAAAGGATGTGCGGTTATTCAGTTCTCCATCCGATGGGATGGGATGCTTTCGGTTTGCCGGCAGAACGATATGCAATGCAAACAAATATACATCCGAGTATAACAACGGAAAAAAACATAGACACATTCCGCCGCCAAATCAAAATGCTTGGCTTGAGCTACGATTGGGAGCGTGAAATTAATACTACTGATCCGAAATATTACAAATGGACTCAGTGGATTTTTCTAAAAATTTATAATTCTTGGTTCGATCCGCGCGAAAACAAAGCAAAACCTATTAATACTTTAGAAAAAGAACTTGAAGAGAATGGCACTAAGAATCTAAATGTCGAAAATCATTTTTCGACGGAAGAATGGAAAAAAAAATCTAGAAAAGAAAAACAAGATTTTTTATCGCTATTTCGTTTGGCGTATGTAGCCGAAGTGCCTGTAAACTGGTGCGAGGAGTTAGGTACTGTTTTAGCAAATGAAGAAGTTTCAGAATGGACTGAAAAGGGATACAAAGTAGAACGCCGTCCTATGCGTCAATGGATGATGCGCATAACTGCATATTCTGAACGGTTGCTTGAAGATGCAAAAGAACTTGATTGGCCCTTTTCCACGCTTGAGCAACAGCGCAATTGGATAGGACGATCTGAGGGAGCCGATGTAATCTTTGCTATCAAAGGCAAATCTGAAAGAATAAAAGTTTTTACAACTCGCCCCGATACTTTATTTGGCGCTACTTACATGGTGTTAGCACCTGAACATCCTTTAGTAGATGTTGTTGCAACCGATAAGCAACGAGAAAAAGTACTGCAGTATAAAAAAGAGACTGCACTTAAAAGCGAACTTGAACGCGGATCGGTAAAAGAAAAAACCGGAGTATTCACAGGCGGTTATGCGATTAATCCTACTAACGGAAAAGAAATTCCAATATGGATTGCTGATTACGTTTTGCTAGGATATGGGACAGGCGCAATAATGGCTGTTCCAGGCCACGATGAACGCGATATGGAATTCGCAAAAAAATTTGGTTTAGAAATAATTAAAGTAGTCGATGGAGGTCTGAACGCTCCGGAATGTTTTGTTGACGATGGCGTAGGTGCCAATTCTGCAAACGAAGAAATCTCGCTAAATAGCTTGCCAACACCTGAAGCAAAGAAAAAAATAGTTGAGTGGTTAACTAAAAAAGGATTTGGTAAGGCGGCTGTTCAATACAAATTACGCGATTGGCTGTTTTCTCGGCAACGATATTGGGGGGAGCCGATTCCGATAATATATTTAGAAGACGGAACGCTCAAAGCAATTGATGAAAAAGAATTACCTTTGGAACTTCCAAATTTAGAAAAATTTCAACCCAGCGGCACTACAGAATCGCCTTTAGCGCTTGCAACAGATTGGATAAATGTATTAGATAAAGAAACTGGCATGAAGGGACGGAGAGAAACGAATACCATGCCGCAATGGGCGGGGTCGTGTTGGTACTATCTCCGATTTATTGATCCAAAAAATGAAGAAGAATTATGCAATTGGCAAAAAGAAAAATATTGGATGCCTATAGATTTATATGTTGGCGGCTCTGAACATGCGGTTCTTCATTTAATGTATGCTCGATTTTGGCACAAAGTCCTATTCGATCTCGGATATGTAAACACTAAAGAACCATTTTTAAAACTTCGTCATCAAGGAATTATACTTGGTGAAGATTCCCGCAAAATGTCGAAATCAAGAGGCAACGTTGTAAATCCTGATGATGTTGTAAAGGAATATGGATCTGACTCGATGCGGCTATTTGAGATGTTTATGGGTCCATTAGAAGAAATGAAGCCGTGGAGCACTCGGGGTGTTGAAGGCGTATTTCGTTTTTTAAATAGGGTTTGGCGGTTATACATTGATGAAAATGGAAAAATAGACGAAAGTATAAAAGATGTTGATGTATCGGAGGATTTTGAGCGTCTATATCATCAGACTGTAAAAAAGGTTGCCGAAGATATTGATGGACTAAGATTTAACACTGCAATTTCACAAATGATGATTTTCTTAAATGAAGCGATGAAATTAGAAATTAAACCGCGTAAATTACTTGAAAATTATATTTTATTACTTGCTCCTTTTGCTCCGCATATTGCAGAGGAGATTTGGGAAAAACTTGGTAAATCTAATTCACTTGCATATGAGACATGGCCAAATTATGATGGAGCAAAATGTGTTGAATCAAAAATTGAAGTTGTTTTGCAAGTCAATGGGAAGATACGATCGAAAGTAATAGTAGCAATGAATACTCCGTTGCAAGATTTAGAAAATCTTGCGCTCGAAGACGCAAATTTAAAACGTTATATTGATGGTAAAAAAATTATTAAAAAGATAGTTGTGCCAAATAAACTTGTAAATATTGTCGTTACCGGATAGATTAATAATGAGTTCAATTTCAGCCATAATAATTACAAAAAACGAAGAGTTGAATATTTGGGAATGCCTTAATTCTTTAAAATGGGTAGATGAGATAGTCGTTGTAGATGCAGGTAGCACAGATAAAACAATTGACATCGCAAAAGAATTCACAAAAAAAATATTTATTCGACAATGGGACGGGTATGGCGCGGCGAAAAACTTTGCCTTAGAGAAATGTACGAGTGATTGGATATTCTGGATTGACGCTGACGAACGAGCAACGCCCGAACTTCAAAATGAAATACAAAAATTCATCAATTCTAACAATCAGGATTATTGTGCGCTTAGTATGCCACGACGCGCAAATTTTCTTGGCAAATGGATAAACCATTGCGGCTGGTATCCCGGAAGAATTATTAGAATTTTCCGCCGATCAAAGGGCTATTTTACTGATAATAAAGTGCACGAAAGGTTAGAGGTTAAGGGAAAAATATTTCGTCTAAAATCTGACCTTCTTCATTATACAGATCCAACGCTTGAGCATTATTTGAATAAGCTGAATAAATATACATCGCTCGCCGCCGAGGATTTAGTGGAAAGCAAAAAAAAGTTTTCTATAATTAAGATGCTTGTAAATCCGGTTTGGACATTTATAAGAATGTATTTTATTAAATTAGGATTTCTTGATGGAGTGCCAGGACTTATTTTAAGTTTTCAATCTTCTTATTATGTTTTTACCAAATATGCAAAAATGTGGGAACAGACAAATAAAACTATAAAGGTGTAAATATGGAAAAAGACAAATCTTCTTCTTTATTCTTTAGCTTAATTTTTACATTTCAATCGGCGGCTATACAGCAAATGGGTAAAATAAAAAGTCCAATTTCTGATAAAATCGAAAGAGACCTTCAGCAGGCGCAATTATCAATCGATATGCTTGATATGTTAGAAGAAAAAACTCGAGGCAATTTATCAGACGATGAATCGAAATTTTTGAGAGAAATATTAAAGGAATTAAAACTTAATTATGTAGATGAAGTGAATAAGGACAAACAATCGACAGAAACGAAATAATGATTATGAAATTTGCTATAACAGGAAATATTGAAAAACAAGAACTCCCCAGCGTCGTAGAAGGACTGATTAGACGATTTAAAAGTAAAGGCATATCTTATGTTTTACCAACATCATTAGCAGTTGGATTGAAGGGAAAAGTAGAAAAGAAATTATTAAATCAATCTAAAATTGTTTCCGAAACAGTATTGCATAAAGAATGCGATATTCTAATTTCATTGGGGGGAGATGGAACTATACTTCGGATGGCGCGACTTGTTCACAGATATTCTACGCCAATATTAGGCATTAATTTAGGTAAACTTGGTTTCCTTGCAGAAGTATCTCTTGATGAGTTAAATAAATGTCTTGATGAAATAATACTCGGCAAGTTTAAAATAGAAGAACGGATGATGCTTGAGGCAGTTATCGAAAAATCAAAAAAACAAATGTATGCTTTAAATGATATTGTACTCGATTTGACAGGTTCATCTCGAATGTTTAGCACGCATACTTATGTAAATGATGAATTGCTTTCAAAGTATATGGGAGATGGAATAATCATAGCAACACCAACGGGTTCAACAGCTTATGTGTTATCGAACGGAGGACCGATTGTAACGCCGCAAAATAAATCGATTTTAATAAGCCCGATATGTCCGCACAATCTTACAGCACGGACAGTTGTAGTTCCTGATGAATCGATAATTAAACTTAAAGTTGAAAATGCCGCCGGCAAAATACATGTTGTTGCAGATGGACAACCGCAAGCTTTTTTTAAACCGCCTGTTGAAATAAAAATTGTTCGGTCAAAGTTCACTACAAAATTAGTAAAGCGTTTTAACACAAGCTATTACGACGTTTTAAGACGGAAATTACATTGGGGAAGGGATGTTAGAAATATTTAACGGGGATGGAATAACTAAATTATAGTAATCACTCATTTTTCTATAAAAAGACTTCTTTATAAGTGATTTGCTGAGTAATTACTTATAATGATAAAATATACAGCTAATTATTCGAAGCCCCTTCATTTATCCATTTTTTTACGCCTTGTATTTGATTCGTTGTTAATTGCGGAAACTTTGGCGGCGGCATTTGTGGAAGTTTTCCTTCGAGTCGTTGTGTTAATCTGCTGCCATTGGCATCGCCCCCAATTACTAAGCCGGGTTTATTTCTAATTGAGGAATAAGAATTATACTCTAAATTCAAATCGGCTTGCGGGTTGTTTCCACCATGACATGATGCTTGTGCGCATCTTTGTTGAAATAATGGTTCGACGTGTTTAGAAAAACTTACGTTGCTGTCGGGGAAAACAATTTCTTTAGTAACTTCAGTTTGTGTATCTTTACAAGAGATAAATTCGAAAATTATAATCAATCCCAAAATCGATAAAAATAAAAATCGTATAACAAAATCTCTTCTCATTATAATATCTTTCTTAATACTAAAAAAAAATACTGAATACAATATAATTATGCAATGAATTTATAATTGACTTTATATGTAACCTTAGGTATATTCAACATAGTAAAAAGGGCCGTTAGCTCAGCATGGGAGAGCGCCACAATGGCATTGTGGAGGTCACCGGTTCGAGCCCGGTACGGTCCACATTAAGGACAATCATTGCGATTGTCCTTTTTCATTATAAGTCAGGAGAATTATGATTGCACAGAAAATAAAATTAAATCCAGAAGAAGAGATGTTGTTAATTGAATGGGATGATAACGAGGAGAGCACAATATCCCTTCGCACTTTAAGAGATAATTGTCCATGCGCAACCTGTCAAGGAGAGACAATTTTATTAAGAACTTACAAACCGGTTACTCAAAAAGAATCAGCAGGCAAATACCACCTTCTGAATATTGAACAAGTTGGTCATTATGCAATTAAGGTTATTTGGCAAGACGGACACGATACTGGAATCTATACTTGGGATTTTTTGAGAAATTTAAAGAGTCATGCTTAGAAGGTAAAAAATTTTTATAAACTATTAATAGCTTGCATAATGGACTAAAAAACTGTATCGTTTATTAATTTAAAAATTCTTATTAAGTACTCTGAGTTAAAAAATAGATGGGTATTGATATGAGACGGATAATGTGTTTTCCGGTTTTTATTGCTTGTATTATTATCTTTATTAATAAGTCGCAAGCGCAAGTAATGGGTGGTCTTTTTAAAAGCGGTTTAGATAAATCTGCTAACGGCGATTACTACGGTGCGATTGCAGATTTTACAAAATTAATTGAACAGTATCCTAATGAGCCAAAACCCTATTATTTCAGGGCAATTAATATGTATAATCTTAAAGATTATGCAAGCGCAGTTAAAGATTTTGATAGAGCAATAAGTTTAAATCCTAAATATGCAGAAGCATTTTATTGGCGAGCAATGGCTAAATTAGGATTAAAGAAGAAAAAAGAGGCATGTCCAGATTTTAAAAAAGCAGATGAATTAAAATTTCAACCTGCAAGAGCTGCGTTAGATAAGTATTGTCGGTAAAAAGCGGCGAAAAAATTTTATAGTAAATTGCAAGCTTAGCGAAGTATTCTTATATTTACTAAGAAAATTAAATAAGGGCGCTTAGCTCAGATGGTTCAGAGCGTACGCCTCACACGCGTAAGGTCGCAGGTTCGATCCCCGCAGCGCCCACGGTTGTAAATGTTCTTTGATGATTCCTTTTAATTCTTATCCAGAGAGGTAGGGAAGGGATAAATTGATAATTATCCATCAGAAGTATTTGATAGAAACAATAAATTTGAACCTCCCTTTCCTTAATAGCTGGAAATGGAGGTTTTTTAATTTATTAAGAAAGGTCAACAATGGTAAAAACAAAAGTTCTTGATACTGATGGACTTAGACGTACGGTAAATCGCTTATCGCACGAAGTCGTTGAAAAAAATAAAGGTGTTCAGGATGTTGTATTGGTTGGAATTAGAACACGCGGAGAATTTTTAGCTCACCGAATAGCTAAAAAAATTACAGAAATTGAAGGCAGTGAAGTTAAGGTGGGTGTTCTCGATATCACATTATATCGCGATGATCTTCGCGGTCGGCTCGATCAGCCGCAACTCAAAAGCACTGAAATTTTATTTGATGTTCGGGGCAAAGTTATTGTTTTAGTTGATGATGTCCTTTTCACAGGCAGAACAATTCGTTCAGCTTTGAATGCTTTAATGGATTTAGGAAGACCGCAAATGATTCAACTGCTTGTTCTTATAGATAGAGGACATCGTGAATTACCAATTAAGGCAGATTTTGTAGGAAAGAATATTCCGACATCGCGCAATCAAGAAATTAAAGTCGCTATGATTGAGACAGATAAAGAAGACGCAGTTTATTTAATTGATACAGACAATAAGGAAACAGAAAGATGAAACTACAGAGTAAACATTTACTAGGTTTAGAAGGTATGAGTAAGGAAGATATGACGCTCATACTTGATACCGCTGTCTCTTTTAAAGAAGTGTTAGAGAGACCGATTAAGAAAGTGCCCCCTCTGCAAGGCAAGACAATAGTAAATTTATTTTTCGAAAGTTCAACAAGGACTCGAATTTCATTTGAACTTGCCGAGCGACGCCTTTCTGCAGACGTCGTAAATTTTACTACGTCAGGCAGCAGTGTAAGCAAGGGAGAAACGTTAAAAGATACGGCGCGCAACATAGAAGCTATGAAAATCGATATGGTTGTTATTCGGCATTCAGCCTCAGGCGCACCGCATTTTTTAACGCGAGTAGTTAAAGCGAATGTAATAAATGCAGGAGATGGAGCGCACGAACATCCAACGCAAGCTTTATTAGATATGATGACGCTCAGAGAAAAATTCGGGACGCTTGAGGGAATTAGGGTCTGCATTGTAGGCGATATTTTACATAGCAGAGTTGCGCGCTCAAATATTTATGGCTTGAAAACTATGGGAGCCGAAGTTTCCGTGTGTGCCCCAACGACGCTCATCCCAAGACAAATTGAGCAACTCGGCGTTAAAGTCTATAATAAATTAGAAGATATTATTCCGCATGTAGATGCATTAAATGTATTACGAATTCAACTTGAAAGACAGAAGAGCGGACTGTTTCCATCCCTTCGCGAATATCATCGGTACTTTGGCGTTACCAAAGAAAAGGTTGATCGTGCCCCGAAACCAATTACAATTATGCACCCCGGTCCAATTAACAGAGATGTCGAACTTTCGGCAGACTTAGCAGATGGACCGCATTCGGTAATTTTAGAACAAGTAACCAACGGCGAAGCAGTTCGTATGGCTGTGCTTTATTTGTTAGGAACTTCAAATTAAAAGGTAAAAAAAATGAAATTACATTTAAAATCTGCGCACATTATTGATCCAAGTTCTGGAAAAGATACAATTCAGGATATTTTAATAATCGATGGCAAAATAGAAAAAATTGGTAATTCTATTACACCAAATAAATCATTTGAAGCAATTGACCTAAAAAATAAAATAGTTGCACCCGGATTTATTGATATGCATGTTCACCTGCGTGAACCGGGATATGAACATAAAGAAACTATAACAACCGGTTGTGCTTCAGCCGCGGCAGGTGGATTTACCGCTGTATGTTGCATGCCTAATACAAATCCGGCAATTGATGAAGAATCGGTTGCAAGATATGTGCAAGAAGAGGGCAAACGCGTAACCGGCGGATTAGTAGATGTTTTTCCTATTGCGGCGGCAACTAAAGGACGAAAAGGCGAAGAACTTTCGCCTATGGCAGAGTTAGCAAAAGCTGGCGCAGTTGCTTTTTCCGATGATGGCGCGCCTATTGCAAATCCGGAAATTATGAGGCGAATATTTGAATATTCTTCTATGTATGGTTTAGCGGTTATACAACATGCCGAAGAACCTACGATGACAAAAAATGGATTGATGAATGAAGGTTTTAATTCAACCCGATTCGGAATGCCGGGCATCCCACCAATTGCAGAAGAGCTTATGATTTCACGCGATTTAATTATTTTAAAATATATTCCAAAGGCGAAATATCACGTTGCGCATATCAGTACAACTGGTTCAATTGAATGTATTCGGCGGGCGAAAAAGGATAGACTTAATGTAACCTGTGAAGCAGCGCCTCATCACTTTTCAATAACGGATGATCTTATCGAAAGCTTTGACACAAACTTAAAAATGAATCCCCCTTTGCGTACAAAAGATGATGTTGAGGCAATTAAAGAAGCGTTGCAAGATGGAGCAATTGATGTTATCGCTTCGGATCATGCGCCTCATACAATCGATGAAAAGGAAGTAGAATTTGCACAAGCGCCTTTTGGAATTGTAGGTTTAGAGACTTCTGTTGGGTTAGCTATAACTGAACTTGTTGAGCATAAATATTTGAGCTTAGTTCAATTAATCGAAAAATTTTCTATTAACCCGCGGAAAATTCTTAATTTACCTATTATCAAATTAGAAGAGGGAGAAATAGCAAATTTAACATTGCTCGATCCAAAAAAAGAGTGGGTTGTTGATGTATCTTCTTTTCGGTCAAAGTCTAAAAACTCGCCCTTCAACGGTTGGAAACTTAAAGGAAAATCAATAGGAGTAATTAATAACGGCAAAATCATGTTGACGAATTAGTAAAGAAATATTCTATTGTGCATTTAATTTAGCATTCACTGTCTTACTTTGAAGCGCCGTAAAAGTTGAATCGTTCAATATTAGCTACACTCTTTCTTGTTTTCCTTACATAGCGTTGAGGGGATATTTGTTTTTTCAATAAAAAAAGTGAAATAAATGGCATACTCCTTGGTATGTAAATTTTAGAAATATTCTAAGGAGAAATTATGAAAATAATACTTACAACGTCTATTTTTCTTGCATTGTTAATCGGATGCAAAAAAGCAGATGAGATTGATACAATGCCTCCGCCTCCCCCGCAAGGCATTCGAACCATTTCATTAGATAATGCCATCGAAATTAGATGGTTGCCCAGTCAGGCACATGATGTTAAAGGTTACAATGTATGGGTAAGCAATAAGTACGATGGGAGATATAGTTTAATAGCATCCACCACGACAACAAGTTTAGTTGATTATGGAGCTATAAACGGAGTAACTTATTATTATGCGTTAAGCGCCTATGATTTTAGCGGAAATGAAAGCAAATTAACAAAAGATGTTGTATATGATACTCCACGCCCGGAAGGATTTGGAGTTGTTATTTATGATACAGCCGCCGTGCGTTATACTTCTGCTTATAGTTTTTCGCAATATAAAACGCTTAGTTACTTTGATATAAACGCAGATTTCTTTTTAATAAAAATGAATGGTTATTTATATCTCAAAGTTTTTTATGATACAGATATTCAAGATATGGGATATACAAGTTCGCTCGATGAAATATCTGCATCTCCACAAAACGGGTGGTCATTAGCAAAGGCGGCGGAAGCAATTAAAGGTCATACCTACGTAGTTTGGACTGTTGATAATAACTATGGCAAGATTAGAATTACAGACATTGGAAATAGCTGGATAAAATTTGATTGGGCATACCAAACTGCAAAAGGAAACCCAGAATTGCGTATTTTAAAATCTAATAGAATTATAGGAAATAATTATAGAAATCTGCAGAAAAAATTTTAATTCGAGTTGCTTAAGATATTATAGCATAATAGGGATCATTTTTTCATTAATTGACTTTTTCAGCGTTTTCTGATAATTTG